>JACPZR010000526.1 GCA_016195395.1 Spirochaetia bacterium | reverse complement strand
AGTACAGTCATGAATTTTCAGAGGGAGGCTTTGTTGGCTTGTCGTTCACCTCCGGGCTGAGAAACACAGATGAGCGGAACGTTGTAGGATCGCGCGGCAGTTACACAACGGACACCACGCAGACAAAGGTAACGCAGGCGGGCATCCGCGTGGGCAGCGGCCCATTGAACCTGCTCGCTTCCAGTTCCAGCGAATTCTCGTTTGGATACGACCAGTCTGTCACCACCGGACCATACGCAACAGAAGCGTTCCGCTTCCCGTTCTACGATCCCATATCCAAGGCGCTCACTCAAACCTCTGTCTCCGCCTTTCTGGGCTACGGCAACCTTCACTATCATTCGCAGAGCTACTCACTGAACTTTGGGTTTCAAGGCGGCGGGAGTTTCCTGGGCGTCTACATGATGTGTGGACTGGCTCTGGCAACAGGATCGCTCGAGTTGACGTCGTACGGACAGGACATAACCGGCCTTGCGTCGGCGGCGGTAACGCGCGCCCCGGTTCAGATTACGTATGTAAAATTCAAAAGCGTGACGGGTCTCCTGTATACTGTGGAAGTGGGCCCGGTCTTCAAGATTTCTGACCATCTGGGCGTTAAGGTGGGCGGCTATTATCAACTTGCTGCGCTGATGCTGGACAAACCCAGCGGCTATTACTACAACCAAGGGACACTCTCGGAGCTGTCCTCCTCCATTGAGGTAACGTCAACAGATAAGAGACATGATTACGGATTCTGGGGCGTCACCGTGGGGGTTGTCACGGGATTGTAGCCGGCGAACCTTTCCTCGCGCGCTTGCGGATGCGATTTCAGGGCACTGCATTGACTGCGGAATCAATGTCAACGCAAAACTAGTTCCGTCCGGCAGACACCCTACTGTCAATATCTGACGATAAGAAATCTGCCGGGGCGTATCGTTTTTTGTGTGGTCGATCCACCCGGCAGTTGTCATCCTCAGAGTGGAATCTCGCTCCGTGTGCGGGCTTCTGCCTGCATCGGATCAGAATTCAGGAGGTGGGTCATGAACGAGGTAACGATCTTCGCGCTGACTCTCTTGGCTGTCCCGGTGTTTGCTCGCTTTGCCAGAGTGAAGCCTGACTTGAGACGGCTGTATCACATGATAGGATTGGGAGGTCTGTTCCTGATTCTATCGGAGGGCACGAGATTAATTGCCGGTAAAATAGCTGTGCTGGGCCTGGCCCTGCCGGTCATGGATCCTGTGCTCGCGGTATTCGCCTATGTGTCGATCCTAATGGGAACGATTTTGGTTTCCCTATACTTCCTACGTCACTGGAAGGAAGAGATCCACATATAGTTTGAAACGACGGGCCTGCAAACGCGCGGGCCCGTTGTCCTGACGCTAAACAACTATT
>JACPZR010000525.1 GCA_016195395.1 Spirochaetia bacterium | reverse complement strand
TGGCGTCCAAGTGCTCCTCAAATTAAACCGGAGTATCGCGCGCGGGCAACAAAATCCTGAGCCGGCTGCGTGCCCGCGGGGTCAGCCGCCAGGTCAGCGCGGAGGGCTCCGGCACGCTGCCACAAGCCCTGTTTCACGCCGCCCCCCTCATTCTGGAAGAACGGCCCAAGAAGGCCACACAGCTCTTCATGAATCCATAGTGAATCCCACGCCGCATCAGCCGGCTGGTGTGAGATGTGTGCCAGATGGTTTTCAGCGTCCCGGACAATTCTGCCCCTATGGGTCCAAGAAGGATTCCCGCCTCCGCACGAAAGTCCAACAGAGTCCCCTACTGCAAGCGCGATTTGCATGTGCCAGAGGCGCCGGCCGCGACTCTCTTCTGCCCTGCGGAATTGGACGGCCGTGGTCAGAAGCTTCCGCACCAAGGCGAGTCCGCGCGCCAAGCGTTCCTTGTCGATTCCCTCGCCCTCTAGCGACGTTGTGGCTGCAAGTCCGCCGGGCCCTCCCTCTACAAAGAAACCTTCCGCAAGCAGCGCGCTGTGGAGGGGTTCCACAAACCGTTCCCACTCACGATAGAGCGATGTTTCCGCACCCGGAGAGCCGGGCGCTTCACTCACACGGTCGTCAAATCCCGGAAACGCGGCCGCGATCAGAAGAATTCTCTCACGCCGCGCCGGGGTGTCCCGGCCCTCTTGAAACAATAGAGCTTCCCGCTTGGGGAAAACGGCGGACGCAAGTCGTGCCAGCCGGGATTCAATGGCGGCGCCTTTGCGGACATCGCGCAGAGCGCGTCGCTTCCCTGAGGCCAGGTCCACCAGCCGATGGTTGAGGAGCCATTTAGCGCGGATCAGGAATACAGCAGCACCCGCCGCCGCGAGCGCCGTAAAGACATGACCTTCCGCGGGAATGGCATCGTTTCTGAAGTATGAAACGAACAACAGGCCGCCGCAGTAGAAGCCGGTAAACCACGTGTGAATCCAGAGAACACCGCGGCCGGGAATAGCATAAAGCGACGTCAGAAAACGCAGGAGTCCAAGGGCTGTGTGTGGACCCGCCACCGTGAGATAGACGGTGAAGGGAAGCCCGATGACGGACCTGTTCAAGTAATCAAGAAACTGCGCGCGTCGGAGCGTTATCGTTTCTTTTGCCGCAAGACCTGCGAGTACCCAGGTAACCAATAGCTCAAGACCGGTGGCGCCTGCATAGAACCGCAGCTGAATTCCATCGATGACGGAAATGCATAACGCGAGAGGATTATGATAACGAGAGGAGCAACAAAGGCGCCGAAGAGCGCCGGCTGCCATGCGCCCCGGAAGAAATTCCGGCGCAGGCGTTCACTTCGGGATGGTCCCGACATATATGTTCTTGATGCCGGCAGCGCGGGCCATGTCCAGAAGTTCAATCACTAGGCCGTGCTGGGCGGACGAGTCCGCGTTCAAGACCACGGAAATGTCTTTGCGCTTGGCAACGAGTTCCTCGAGCTTTGTGCGGACCGCTTCACGCGGGGTGCGCTCGCCTTCAAAGTAGATGGTCCCCTCTTTGTCCAGTCCCACGGTGACGCGGCTCTGGGACTGTGCTTCCGCAGTGCTGGACCCCGGGAGACTGATGTCCAGGCCCGTATTCAAGAGACCGGGAGCAGCAATCATAAAAATAATCAGGAGCACGAGGACAATGTCCGTGAACGGGGTGATGTTGATCCCGCTGAAAACCTGGTCTTCCGAAAAACGTTTATAGGGGACCAATGCTATCTCCGGAGCGCTGCTTCGCGAATTCGACTGGCCGCAATCTCCATTTGGAGAACAATGCCGGACACCTTGCGACGGAAGTAGTTGTAGGCCATGGTGGCCGGGATCGCGACAAAGAGTCCCGCTGCGGTGGCCACCAGCGCTTCCGCGATGCCCGCGTTCAGACCTTCCATGTTTCCCGACCTGCTGGCTCCGCCGCCGAGGCTCAGAAACGCGCGGATAATCCCGATGACCGTCCCCAAGAGCCCGATGAAAGGACTCACAGTGCCGAGCGTCGCTTCTATGTTGAGGAACCGCTCCATCTCCGGAATCTTTTCCGCAATGGCCCGGCTCTTCACTTCTTCAAACAGCTTCTCATCGCCTGCGACGGGAATACATTCGCGGACAACGTAGGCCACGGGTGTCTTCTCCGCAGAAGCGACTTGAACCGCGCCGTTTGTGTCCCCGGAGGACAGCATGGACCCTAGCCGCGTCAAAAGCTCTGAACCTCCGTCCGATTTACCGCGGAAGTAAAGGACGCGCTCGACAATGACCGTAATCGAGATTACAGAACAGACTATCAATACAATGAGTGTGGGCCCGCCTGCTACAAAGAGGTGCGACCACGTGAAATTCTCCGACATCGGAACCATGTTTGAGGGCCGCGGGTGATTGGTCAAGTCCGCTGTATTTCACGGTTTGGGGAGCGAGTCGATGATGCGCTCGATAGTCTCTCTGACCAAGCTTTCGCACGTCCCGCACCCGGTGCTGCATCCTGTCACTGCCTGAACAGCATCAAAGTCCCGCGCGCCGTCTTCCACGGCCTTCCGAATCTGGGCTTCCGTCACGCTCCGGCAGACGCAGATCTTGCGGGGCCGCATGAGGGCGTAGAGGTCCGCCATTTCCGACATATCCCCGTCACTCCAGAATACGCGAGTTTTCCCGCAAACCCGATCCTTGTCGGCCGAGGGTAAAAAGAAGGCTCCCGGTCGTGACGCTGTCAGCATGAAACAAAAAAAGCCGCCCGGAAGGACCGGACGGCTTCGTTTTGAAATCTATGATCGTGGGATCAGTATTGGATTTCCGATACTTTTCCTTTTTCGATCTGCATAACCCCGGTGGTGGTGTGCACCATCAGGATGTTGCCGGTTTGGGCAATCACAGCTCCAACATGTTTGGTGCCGTCTTTCAGGACGACAGTTTCCAGCTTGTTGTAGTACTGTTCGATTTCCTTGTCAGAGGTCAGCTTCTTCTTGGATGCTTCCTCTTGGATCACCTTCATGACCTGCTCCTGCTTGGCTTCACGCTTCTGCTTGAGTTCATCAACCAGATTGGAGCTTGCGGGAGTGGTGGTTCCACCGGTCTTCAGCACTTTGTCCAGAACTTCAACGTCTACTGCCACAAGGGTAGCTTTGTCGATGAGATCCTGACCAGTCACAGCGGCTTCCTTCTTTTCAACAGCCGGCTTGGAGTCTGTTTTGGACAGCTCTTCGGTTGCTTTGGCGGCTTGCTGCGCGGCTTGTTCCAGTTTGGCCGGCTCTGCTTTCACAGCGCTTTCCATTGCTGTGTTGGCGGCCTTGACCTGTTGCTGCACTTTGGGATCGAGCGTTCCTTCTGTTTGATTGTCCAGAACGACTTCTTTCTTCTCAATGCTTGCAAGCTTCTGAAGGTCCGGGCTGGCTGCAATCTGCTCTTTGGATACATTGTCCAGCGCTGCGATGCGCGGAGCCATTGCAACTTTACCATCAAGAACCTTCACACGCGGAGCCACTTCCGGGTCTGCGCCTACTTCTACGCGGAACGTTGTCCCACGCACACCGGCGATCGCCGTCGGGGTAACCACGGAGAAGTTTTCTTTGGATGATCCTTTCTTCACGGATGCCAAGAGGCCCCCGTGCTTCATGCTGATCTTGGTGTCGTTGGAATCGCCGCCAGCCAATTTAGACACGGTAACCGTGGTAAATTCGCTGATGCGCACTGCGCTTCCCGAACGGCTCTGCAGGTCAACTGTGCCGTGGTCCGTGGTTTTGATTGTGTCATCTTCTTTCACAATCATGCCCACTTGAAGCGGCATTTCTTGTCCTGCTCTCACGAGTTTGGCTTCACCAGAGGTGTACACCACAACCATGGATTTGCTCTGTTCAGCGGTTGGTTTCCCGCAGAACGTAAGACCGGCCATGCCCATGAAAACCACGAGCCCGGTCGCTATTCTGATCGTCCTTTGCATCAGTTTTTGCCTCCCTTTCTCTATCTCTAAAATTTTCCGGCTCGGCCGGCAAAATTACTTCTCATTGATAATTTCACTTACCTGCGACGAGTCCACAATGAACGTTCCCTGACTCGTCTGCACTAAGAGTACGGTCCCCACCTGCGAGGCCACGACTCCCCTGTACTGCGTTCCGTTCTTCAACCGCACGACTTCAACGCGGTTGTATACGCGCGCTATGTCTGCATCCGATTTCACAATCGGCAGCTGTGCCGCAGCATTCATCACTTCACTGTCCATGGCCGCACGGTTGGCTTCCATTTCCGTAAGCTCTCCCTTGAGAGCGGCCGCGGAACCGGCATCCAATTTGGCTTCTTCCTTGGTCTCTTCTTTGGTAGCCGTCACTGACTGCCCTGCTTCAAGCACCTTGGCCGCCGCAGCTGCTGTCTGAACCTCAACGGCTCCGTCCGCTACGACAACGATGCTCCGTGCCCCGTCCGTGCTGACCCGAAATCCAGTTCCCCGCACACCGGCAATCGCTGTGGGTGCCTTGATCTGCATCTTCTCAGCGTTATCCAGCTTCCGCACAGAAGCCACAACCTCGCCATTCTTGAGTCCGATTACAGCTTCCCTGGCAGCCGACTTCGTCTGGCGGAGCGTGCTGATCTCAACATCGCTCTGCTCTTTGATACGGACGATATGGCCGCCGGGCAAACCCAGGTCCACGCGGGCTCCGGGTCCGGTGATGATCCGGTCCCCTTGCACAAGCATCTGTCCCAGCTCCATCCCGCCGGTCTTGCCCTCATGATCAAGCTGCGGCTGGCCCTGAACAAACACAACGGCAGCCCGCAAAACGCCACTGCCTTGGACGCCTTCTGAAGAACCCTTGTTCTCAATAAAGGCAATGACGGCCGCTCTGTTTACCACAAATAGCGCGGACAAACCCACGGTAAAGAGCGCAATGGCCGCCATGGCGGCGTATTTAAGGGGCGAGGCTCCGTGCGCGGGAAAAATGACATTCGTAGGGACAACGTGAGCGGGCTCCTTCTGAAGCCACGCGGCGTCAAAAGCAGGCAGTTCCCTCTCGGGCGTGGCTGCCTCCAGCATCCGCTGGTAGGGCAGAAAGCCCGGGGGCAGTAGTTCTCTTTTCTCCTGCTCTCCCATACTCACCTCAAATAACAGACGAAGGCATCCCGATTTTCATATATTTTTGGAAAAATCAAAGCCTTTCATCCGGCCCTCATGGATCAGGCGCTGGGCCCCTTTTTGCACAAGTCGGGACACCCGGGATATCGACGTGTCCATAATGTCGGCGATTTCTTCCAATTTCATCTGCCGGCCGACGCGGAGCTCGATCGCTGTCCGTTCGTCTTCAGGCAGGCGCACCATCAGGTCTGCGAGGACGGCATGGCGCTCTTCCGCCTCCATCTTATCAATCACCAGATCACTGGGTTCCTTGGCGGTAGAACGGAGGTCCTGATCAGCCGTCCCTGAAAGGTCGACCCGTCGCTTATAGGCGGTCTGGCTGTAGTTGATGGTAAGGTTCCGCGCAATGCGGAACAGGTACTTCCGACTCCCGATCGTATCAGGAATTTCCCGACTCTGAAAGACCCTGATGAAGTTCAAAAACGTGTCCTGAAGGAGGTCGAGCGCCGTATTCTCTTCCTTCACGGACCGCAATAGGTAGGTGAAGAGGTCCTGGCGATGGGCGTTGTACAATGCCTCGAATATCTGGTGCGGGTTGCTCATTCAGGTCGGTTTCAACAATCAGTTGGGAGAATCGGGTGGGGAGACAAGCACAAATAACCAAAAAATGCGGGTCGCACTGATAGAAAAGCACCCTTTCTCGTGTGAAGCAAGGCCAAACCATCGCCCCACTCCTTTTGGCAGGCGCCCTCCTGACGGGACCGACCAACGCGTCGCCCGCCCTTCCCGTGACAGACCAGGCAACTGCCACGAACCTGGCGTTGTCAGGGGGCTTCTTCAGCGCGGACCCGGCGCTCTTGTCCCGCCCCGCACAGCTGACCGAACTCCGGTTCGACAGGCGGGGTCCCACCTACAATCTATCAGTGCTGGCGGAGACCAGAGAGTATCGCGAGAAGGCGCTCCCCGCCGACGGGGCCCGGAAGACGGATGTTTCCCTGCTTGCGGAAACCGCCGCAGGGTTTCTCGCGTTGGGAAGCCGGTTTATTCCGGGACCGCATTCCGACTTTCTCCGGGACCGGACCTTCTTCTCGGGCCTTCCCGGTGTTCCCTCGCCGCGGCGATTGCGGACAGCGTTTTTTCAGCCTCTGCCCGGCGCATTCCTGCCCGGTGTGTTTTATGTGGAGGGTTGGCAGAGTCCCGGATGGTTTCTGCGCGCGCCTGACGATTCCATGTTCGCTGCATGGCACGCTGCCAGTAGAACCGGAGCCTTGGCCTTGGATCGTTCCTGGGGAGGAAAAGAGAGGCAGAGCGAGATTAGAACGGACCTCACAGTGGAAAAGCAGAATGTGGAGGGTGCCTTCTTTCTTCATTCTGTCCCTGACAGCGTGGATAACGCTCTCTTCCGCATGTCAGCGCTCCGCCGCGCATACTGGGATACGCTGGATGAAGTGCATCGAAAAGGAAAATCGGGGTCCGCCGCGGCGATGGGCGGTCCTTCCTCGTGGCTCCTCTTTGAAGCGGCGGGGGAGGACCGGGGCGCTCACGGTGGGCGCACGGCCGGCGCGGAGATGCGTCTTCCGGCTGGGGCGGTTCCAGGACAGTTCATCATACGCACGCGCTGGACGCGGGAGACACGGTTGGGTACGGAAAGCGGCGGGCCGCTCTACGAGCGTGCATCCGCCGGCCTTGGCTGGCTGGTTGGCTCGGAGTCAGAGAGCTTTGTGCGCATCTTCGTTGAGTCGGAAAGGCACGGCGTCCATAAGGGAGAATTGATCGCAGGGCTGCGCATGAAGGGCATAAAAGGAGAAATT
>JACPZR010000524.1 GCA_016195395.1 Spirochaetia bacterium | reverse complement strand
GCGGCCGCTGGTCAACTTAATTCTGGTATGCAGAAAATCGCGGTCGGTTCATGTTTCCACTGGAGTGTAACAATCATGGATCTTGCGTCGCTCGTGAAAAAGAAAAGCAGATGGATCGTGGTTGGGTTGTTGGTGATCGCCGCCGCTTGGCTGGCGTACCGCCTGAATGATCATCCGTCGCTTGAGCCGTATAAACGGCTCTATACCTCTGCCGAGTCCGCCAAAGAGGCGCGTTTGAATGTGACTTGGTTTGGCGTTTCCACGCTGCTCTTCGACGACGGAAAGACTGCAATCATGATCGACGGGTTCTTTTCGCGGCCCAGTCGGTTCCAGACGTTCTTTGTAAAAGTGGGGCCTGATCGGCAGATAGTGTCCCAGGCCCTGCAGCGTGCCGGTATCAAGCACACCGCGGCGGTGATTGCGGTTCACTCCCACTATGATCATGCAATGGATGCGCCCCTTGTTGCGGAGCTCACCGGAGGCACGCTCGTGGGCAGTGATTCCACCGCCAACATCGGCCGCGGCTGGGGTCTGCCGGAGAGCCAGATCAGGGTGATCCACAATATGTCGTACCTCACCTATGGCGACTTCAAGATAACGTTTATCGAATCTCATCACAGCCCGTCGCCCTTTGGAACGGGCGGCGAGGTTTCCGCTCCGCTCGTCCCGCCGGTCCGTGCCAACAAATACTTTGAAGGCGGCAGTTATTCGGTGCTGATTGAACACGGCGGAAGAAAAGTACTCGTGCATGCGAGCGCGGGCTTTTCGATGGGAGCGCTTCATGATATCCGCGCCGACGTTGTATTCCTGGGCATTGCCACCGTGGGTAAGCAGCGTGCCCCGGTGCGAAATGCATATTGGCGGGAAGTAGTAGAGAGCACGCGTCCGCGTGTTGTCATTCCCATCCACTGGGACGATTTCTGGCTCCCCGCTGACCAGTTCAAGCCCATGCCCCGCCTCTTGGACGACTTTGAAGCGGGGATGAAGTTTGTGGAAGCGCGGGCCAAGGCCGGCGGCGTGCAGGTCCGTTTGGTTGAATACGGCCGGCCTTTCCCGCTCTAGTGTTGACCGCCTAATTCTGGTGTTCAGGCAGCCCTGCCCGGCGAAATCTGACTTTTGGAGAAACCCATGTCTGATTTTCAAGAGCCCATGAAATTCTCGGAGATTCAGGAGAAGAGCGACAAGTACATCCTGAACACATACAAGCGCGCCCCCCTGGCGTTCTACTTTGGTCAGGGCGAATACCTCTTTGACACAGAGAATAAACGTTATATAGATTTTCTTTCAGGGATCAGTGTCACGGCTCTGGGGCACGGGGAAGCGGATATCATCGAGGCAATCCGACTTCAAGCGGACCGCGTGCTTCACACCTCGAACCTGTTTTACAGTCAGGAGCAGGCGCAGCTGGCGGAAGCGCTGATTGGTTACTCGTTTCCCGGGAAAGTGTTTTTCTGCAATTCGGGGACGGAAGCCAATGAAGCCGCGTTCAAATTGGCGCGCCGGTTTGGAGAAGAGAAGAAGAATGCTTTCCAGATGCTTTCACTGGAACAGAGTTTTCACGGGCGCACCTTTGCAGCCATGACGTTGACGGGTCAGGAGAAAATTCACAAAGGCTTTGGTCCTCTGGTGGAGGGAGTCAAGTATCTTCCCCCCAATGATGAAGACGCGTTGGAGAGGGCCATCACGGAAAACGCGGGCGAAATCTGCGCGCTCTTTCTGGAACTGGTTCAAGGTGAAGGCGGCGTGCGCCCGTTGAACAAAAGCTACGTCAAGCACGCGCGTTCCCTGACGCTGGAACACAAAATCCTTCTGGTTGTGGACGAAATCCAGACCGGCATTGGGCGCACGGGCACTATGTTTGCCTTTGAACAGTACGACATCCGGCCGGACGTTATGACTCTCGCAAAAGCGCTTGGTTCAGGGTTTCCTATCGGCGCAATGATCGTCGCGGACGAGTATGCCGATGTTCTGGTGCCGCGTATGCACGGCTCAACGTTCGGCGGGAACCATCTGGGGGCCGCGGTGGCGTACGAAACCCTGCGTGTCATTGCGGGCCGGGAGATTTTGAGCAATGTTAACGCGGTATCGGAGTTCATTTTCCGCCGCCTGCGGAGCATGGCCGCAACGTTGGGAATCATCAAAGACGTGCGCGGGCTGGGCCTTCACATTGGCATTGAACTGGACAGAGCCGCCGGTCCGATTGTGGAATCGTGCCGGGATAAGGGACTTTTGATCAATGCCACGGCGGACACAGTCATCCGTCTGCTGCCCCCGTTGAATATTTCTCTGGAAACGACCGCGACGGCCTTGGATATCCTTGAGGCGGAGCTCCGAGCGCTGCGTTGATGACCGCTATTTGATGGCGCTTACCATAATGAGGTAAACATCTTTTGTCATGGCGGCCCGCTTCTTCTTTTGAAGAAACTTGGGAGAAGGCGTGGCCACTTTGTACGATGGATAACGTGTTACAATTTCCATCCGCACCTCATCTGTGAGGATGGCGCCCTTGAAAAATTCCAAGTACCCCTCCGGGACGATCACTAACCGCTGCTTTTCAGCTTTGACCTGTTTGATGAAAGTCTCGGGTCCATAGATTGACTTGGTGAAACGACGCCCGTAGAGACCATATGAACGTTTGGAAGACGACAGGCCAAATACGTAGACAAATTCTTTTCCCGGCTCCAGACGCTGTATGTCCGCTGCCATCGCCTTTGCCGGCTGGTACTTGATTATTTCCGGATACAAAGCTGTGTTCACCACGGAATACAGGAGCGCTGCCGTCGCCAGGGGCGCCGCGAACTGCCAGGGCACGGTGCGTAACGCGATCAAGGTCAAAGCAACCGGAATCAGGCCCCAAAGGATGGCCGGCGCGGGGTCTACGGAAACAATCGGAATGAGCACGGCGATCAGAACAAAGACAGTCGGAACAATCAAAGACAATATATGAAGCGTGCGCTGCGTGGATTCCTGGGCGCCAACGGAAAAGAAACGCTCCTCGATCCATCCGGCGGAAAAGAGCGCGGCAGCGGGGAGGAACCAGTAGATATACTGTGGGAGCTGATAGCGGGAAAAGCTGATCAGCGTGAGAGTCACGAATACCCAGAATGGAATAACAAAATCATGGCCCGCGAAGGCATTTGCCTTTACGTCGCTCAAAAATCGAGGCAGGGCGCGACGCAGGCCTCCTTGTAGAAAGCGTTTGACGTTACCTGCACAGACATAGACGAGCGGCAGAATGAAAATGCCAAATGCCCACGCGAAATTCAGCGGAAAGTAAAGGGGATTGAACTTCTGGTCGTACATCTTCTTGTAGAAGCGTCCGAACGATTGGATCACGAGAAAAAAATCGGGCCCGTAAGAGGCAAATTCCTGGTATAACACCCACGACCAATACGCAGGTGGAATCGCCGCGATCAAGATTCCCGGCACGATGTGCATCGATTTCAAACGCTGCCAGTCGCGCCGAAAGAGGATATCTCCTCCAATGGAAATGGCCGGGATCACAGCGGAGATGGGGCCCTTTGTGATGAACCCAAGTCCAATGAACACGTACATCAAGAGATACCAGCGGCGGTTTTGCTTTACCCCCAGGTAGTAGG
>JACPZR010000523.1 GCA_016195395.1 Spirochaetia bacterium | reverse complement strand
CGCCCACGTACAGGTCCACGCCGTGTTCGCCCATCCAATAACGCTCTTCGTTTGGGTCCACGAGCGCCTTCTCATTGTCGGGCCCGATGAAGCGGAGATAGTACCAGCAGCTGCCGGCCCACTGCGGCATGGTGTTGGTTTCTCTGCGGAGCGTCCGTCCGTCTTTTCGCTTTACATTGACCCATTCGTCCATCTTTGCCAGCGGCGATTCGCCGGTTTCTTTGGGCTGGAAGTCTTCGCACGGAGGGAGGAGCAGGGGAAGCGACGCTTCATCCTCGGCAACCAAATGTCCTTGTTCGTCAAAGAGGACGGGCACGGGTTCACCCCAGTAACGCTGCCGCGAAAAAAGCCAGTCGCGCAGTTTGTATTGAACGCGCCCTTTTCCTTTGCCCGTCTCTTCCAGGTGAGCGATCATTTTGGCAATCGCTGCTTCCGTTTCAAGACCGTCGATGATGTCTGATGCGGTGCTGATTCCTGTCTCCGTAAACGCCTGGTCCTCGGGAGCGCTGCCCGACTTGGGTTTCACAACCTGCTTGATGGGAAGTTTGTGCGCCTTGGCAAAGGCAAAGTCCCGTTCATCGTGCGCCGGCACAGCCATGATGGCCCCAGTGCCGTAACCCATCATCACGTAGTCGGCCACCCAGATGGGAATTTGCTCACCTGTCAGCGGGTGCAGAGCAAAGCCGCCGGTGAAGACGCCCGTCTTTTCTTTTTCCGCGCCCATGGTCCTGTCCAAGTCCGACTTGCGGCGTGCCGCCTCAACATACGCTTCAACCGCCTTGGCCTTGGCTTTCGTTGTGATGGATGCAACGACCGGATGTTCCGGCGCCACCACCATATACGTTACACCGTAGAGCGTGTCCGGGCGTGTGGTGAAGATGCGGAGGTTTTGTTTGGGGGCTTTCTTTGTTCCCGACGCCTTGATGGGGAAATCTACCTCCGCTCCGTCGGAACGACCGATCCAGTTCTTCTGAAGTTCTTTGGTGCTGGTGGGCCACTCCACATAACGCAGATCGTCCAAGAGCCGGTCGGCGTAGGCGGTGATCCGGAGCATCCACTGACGCATGGGGCGGCGTTCCACTGTGTAGCCTTTCTCGACCCACTCGTCCACTTCTTCGTTCGCGAGCACCGTACCCAGCTCGGCGCAGTAATTCACGGGGGCTTCCGCAATGTAGGCCAGTCGCTTTTGATTTCTGTAGACTTCGATGTCCGCGCTGGACTTGATGTCTGCGGGGATCGGGAGTTCAGAGATGGGCCGGGCTTTCTTCTGCGCGGGGTCGTACCACGAGTTGAATATTTTCAGGAAGATCCACTGCGTCCAGCGGTAGTACTTGGGGTCTGTCGTGTCGACTTCCCGTTGCCAGTCGTACGAAAAGCCGAGCGATTCCAGCTGGCGGCGGAAGTTGTTGATGTTGTCCGCGGTGGTGACCGAGGGATGAATGCCGGTCTTCATGGCGTATCGTTCCGCAGGGAGACCAAATGCGTCCCAACCCATGGGGTGAAGAACGTTGAACCCGCGCATCCGTTTGTATCGGGCCATGATGTCCGTTGCGGTATAGCCTTCCGGGTGTCCCACGTGGAGGCCTGCGCCGGACGGGTACGGGAACATGTCGAGCACGTAGTATTTGGGACGTTGTCTGTCCGCGGGCGTGCGGAATGTCCCCTTCTCTTTCCAGTAGGTCTGCCACTTCTTTTCAATGAAGGCGAACGGGTAAGCCATAGGACGAGGACTCCGTTCGGGGGCTGCCACGGCGACTAAAATACAGGGAGCTCATTCGCGCAGGCGCCGTCTGCGTGCACTCCGCACCCCACGCCCCAGGCGCGGAACCTCCTGTTCCGAGCCTGGGGACGCTCTGCACTCCTGCGCCGCTCGTGGGGCCGCGTAGCGCACGCCTACGCTGCCGCGAAACCACGCGCCCTGAGTTGGGCCCGCCCTAATACCACAGGAGGAGAGCGGGTTTTCCCACTCGCCCCAAGCCTCAAATTGACCGAAAATGTACAGTATCCCTTTATGCGTGTCCGCGTTCTCACTCTTGGTTTGGCAGTGTTTGCTGTTGCGGCGCCCGCACAACTATCGGCCCTCGAACACCCGGACCTGATCTACGCTTTCACCAATTACAAGCGCCCCGAACCCATGAAGATGATCCTTGTGGGAGAGATCCGGAGCAAAACCAAGGCCCCCGAAGTGCACGAGAAGGAATCGCCGGTCAAGGGCTACGACACCCGGTCGGACATTGTCACCATCAAAGTAGCCAACCGCGAAGGACTGAAGCCGGGCCAAAAACTCTACGTCATCGAAAAGAATCCATTTCACCGCCAGCACCGCGACGGCCTGATCGTGGGCGAAATCACCGTCAGCTCCATCTTCTTCAGCCCGTTCTACGGCTGGGCGCTGACAGGAAAGGGCATTCTTCTGCGCGTCCGCGAGGGCCATTTTGTGGCGCGCACTCTCGAATCAGAAAATCTGGAACGCGCCTTTGTCCTCAAGCGCAAGGGCGACCACTACCACGGCACAGGCGACACGGAAAAAGCTATCCAAGCCTACAGCGACGCGATTGCCGCTGACCCCATGCTCCCCGACGCCCACGCAGCGCTCGGCAGCCTCTACTTTGATCAAGGCCGTGAGCGCGGTGAATACCCTGTCCGCGCCTTGGCCGAATACGAACAGGCTTGGAAGAGCCGCGCCAACTTCCGTTACCGGCTCGAAGAGCACCGCTATTACCTGGATTTCATGACGGCCCTTTACGGCGCTTACTCGGTCCGTCGCTTTGAGAAGGGCAGGGAAGCAAACCTTGTCCAATTGATCGACCGGATCATTGAAGTGGGAAAAGCCGCGCGGGATCTCTCCGCCGATTCCGACACGCTCCT
>JACPZR010000522.1 GCA_016195395.1 Spirochaetia bacterium | reverse complement strand
TTTTCCCGGAAACAGAATTGCGTCTGGTGGAACTTGGCACCGGCAACATCATCTATCCCCCCAAGCGCGGGGTGAAGGGCGAGATTCATGTGAAGGGACCGCAGGTGATGAAGGGATACTACAAGAACCCGGAAGCCACTTCGAAAGTGTTGAAAGACGGCTGGATGAACACCGGAGACATGGGAGTCATAACGTTCAACAATACTGTAAAGATTGTCGGGCGCTCCAAGGAGACTGTGGTTCTGTTGGGTGGTGAAAACGTTGAACCGGTCCCAATCGAAAACAAAATTCTTGAGTCGTCCTATGTAGACCAGTGCATGATCGTCGGTCAGGACAAGAAATATCTGGCCGCTCTGATTGTTCCCAAACTGGATGCTCTCCACCAATACGGAGATTCACTGGATGTGCTGTCCAAGAACGCCGACGTGCAGAAGTTGCTCATGAATGAAGTGAAGCGCCTCATCTCCACAGAAAATGGCTTCAAATCCTTTGAGAAAGTGCAGGACATTCGTCTGCTCCCCAAAGCGTTCGAAGTGGGCGACGAGATGACGAACCTCTTCAAACTGAAGCGCCACGTGATCACTGAGAAGTACAAGAGCCTCATTGAATCAATGTTCCCGCTGTAAAGCGCGCGATCCCCGCGCCCGGCATCGGGCCGGCAGAAACGCCGCAGACATCTGCGGCGTTTTTTTGTCCGCGCAGGGTGAGACTGATCATTCGGCTGCTCCGCCGGGACTCGAACGTCCCCTTGATGAAAGCACCATCCACTTTTCAGAGAGCACCGCAACTACTTCGCCCTCGCTGTTCTGCGCGGATGTTTCCACAAAGAGGAGATTTCTCTTTCGATCCCGCAGCGTCGTTCGAATTGTAAGCGGACCAACAAGGTGTGGTTTCTTGTATCGAATTGTGGCCTCGGCCGTTGTTCCAAAGCTCGTGCTCAAATCCAACAGATAGTGAACGAATGCGCCTTGGCAGCTGTCCATTGCCGAAAAGATAGCACCGCCGTGAGTTACCTTGTTGGGATTCCAATGGTGTTCTTTTGCATCGAGTCTGTAAACGCAGTATTCTTGCGTTATCTCCAGCATTTCACACCCAATGTGCTGACCGAATCGGTCATGAAACAACTTGCGGTATTCTTCAAGGTTCTTCATACATTCCCTCCGCAGGAGACAAACGCTCAATGGCAAGGTTTCTGGCCGGTCTTTTTGGTTTGATATCAAACTATTTGGTTGACACACAAGCGTTTTTCTGGGGTTGCGAGTTATGGCGGAACAGGGTTATTTTCTCCACCTATTGGAAAGGATCGCGGAGCAGACCTCCCGATATCGCAGCAAACTCCTAGAGGATGCCGGATACTTCAATCTGGGCCCCTCGCACAGCGATATGCTGTACGCGCTCGCGGTACACGGCCACAGCAACATGACCGAATTGGCGCGGATCATCCACCGGGACAAGTCTACGGTCACCGCTTTGGCGCGGAAACTGGAGAAGCACGGACTTGCGGAACGGGTCCGATACGACCTCGACAGGCGCGTGACACTGGTAGCCCTGACACCAAAGGGCCGGCGTCTCCGGCGACCACTGGTAGCCGGCTATGAAAGACTCCACCGCATGGCGGCAGCCGGCCTGTCGACCACCGACCGTAGTCGATTGACAGCATTGCTCGAGCGGACTCTCTCCAACTGGGAGGACATCTCCTAGCCCCAAAAAAACGTTTAGTGCCAAACCAATTAGTTTGACATCAAACAAAATCACTGGAATTTTCGAACGCTGGGAGAGACGCCATGAGCGCATCGCACAAAGGGAACATCATTGATGCTTGGACACAGCCGGCGCTGTCTTCCATGTATGACAAGCTGCC
The DNA here is from genome assembly GCA_016195395.1 of Spirochaetia bacterium. The sequence goes on along the minus strand of JACPZR010000522.1, from coordinate 962 downwards.
GGAAGTCGCTTCTCTTCTGCGGCGCTCTGGAACACGGGGTCACGCGCGCCACAGCCTGTCGCCCTCGGAAACAGTGGAGATGATGGACGCAGCAGGAATCCAGAAGGTCATCCTGCGTGCGTGGTGCCGACCGGAAGGCTGGGTGTGCACCAATGAGACAGTGCTTGAGTACACCACAAAATATCCGGATCGTTTCATAGGCGCGGCCACCGTGAACCTTGCCAATCCCGTGGAAGCGGTGAGAGAACTCCGTCGCGCCATACGCGAATACGGGTTCAAGGCGTTCTTCGTTCTACCGTGGCTTTGGCGCCTCCCGCCAAACGACAAGCTGTACTACCCGTTGTATGTAGAATGCGTGGAGTTGGGGATTCCGTTCTGCACGCAGGTAGGCCAGACCGGACCGCTCATGCCGTCTGATCCAGGCAGGCCCGTCCCATACCTGGATGAGGTCGCACTCACATTTCCGGACCTGAAAATCGTCGGCGGCCATATCGGGTTCCCTTGGACCGATGAGATGATCGGCTTGTGCATGAAGCACGAGAATGTGTACATCGACACTTCAGCGTATCTTCCCGCTTTCTACCCCAGGCAACTCTTGGAATACATGAAGATGTCCGGCAGGAGCAAGGTTCTCTTTGGCACCAACTTTCCGCACCTGGATCCGGACAAATGCGTCAAAGGCGCTCTGGCCCTGGATCTGCCGGAATCCTCGTTGAAACGGTTTCTCTATACAAATGCAAAGCGCGTCTTTGGCATATGAGTCCCGCGGATAACGTTAAGACGCGTTCCAGAACTTGACTTCAATGCATTCGTCAGGCCTGCGAATGGTAAGGCGACGTGAGCCTGTCTCGGGCTCGCCGCCTTTCACGCTGATGCGGGTCTTACCCGCCTGAATATCCGGGATGTGTATGATGATCTCATGGACCACATGCCGATTATCGCCCGGGTGGGGCATCTCAATT
>JACPZR010000516.1 GCA_016195395.1 Spirochaetia bacterium | reverse complement strand
ACTGGAGAACGGCAACCGTGGGGTCGGCCGAAAACACCATCTGCCGGGGAGCCGTTCCCGAGGCTGTAATCGCGGTGCCGGGCATGAGAGTCCCGTCCGACTGAATTGTGTAAGGATACACGTTAGCGCCGGTGGCAGAGCCGGTGGCATAAAGAAAACGTCCACTGGGATCAATCGTGAGCGTGGTGGGGTCATTGCCCGCGCCCACCGGCGTGCCGAGGGCGGTCAGAGCGCCTGTGTTCCGGTTCATGGCAAACGCATAAACGCGGTGATCGGTGCCGCCGGTGGTGGATGCATAGAGGACGCGGCCGTATGCGGCCCGGGGTCTCAATGCAAAGAGAATCTGGTTACACGCGGGATCGTCGCCGGTGCACTCGGGCTTGAAGAGGCCGCATGATACGAGCAAGGAACCCGTCAAGAAAACGCCTGCGATCACAACCGAACGCGTCAGGCGCGTGACATTCAGAACTTTAGTAGCGGACAACAAGGGCAGCCTCCGTTGCGCGAAGATCGCCGCGCAGAACAAGGGCAGTCCTTGCTCCCACGGGCAGGGTATAAACGTTATACAAGTTGGCGCCATACGCGCCCAGAACAAGAAGGCTCGCGCCAATCAGGAGTCGGGACCTCTGCAACTGAACGGCACGAGCGTGATTGCGGTCTTGAAGAGTGCTGAGAACCATGAGCTGGCCGACAGGGCCTGCGGTGAACGTAGAATACTTGAGCGCAAGCGCGGCTGCCCGGTAGTCGGTTTGAGCAGTCTTTGCCGACTGATAGGCGGAGCTCAAGAGGCCCAGCGAACCCACAAAGCCGACGCCGTAGATAGCCGCATCTCCTCCTCTTCCCTGGTAATACTGGCCCCAGCCGGGCAGTACAGCGGACCTCAGGAGAGCGCCTGAAGTATTTGCCCGCGCCCGCGCCTGGTCCAGCGCATCCTGCTGCGCGCGCGCGTCCGCCTGACGCTTCTCTTCGGCCGCTTTTTCTTTCTTGCTCTGCTCCTCCAGCCTGCGGACCTCGTTGCGCGCTTCTTCAAGTCTGCGGGCTTCTTCCGCTCTTCGCGCTTCCTGGGCGCGTCGCTCTTCTTCTTTTCTAAGGGCGTCCTGCCGGGCGGCGTCCTCTTCCTGCTTTCGCAGCTGGTCTTCCCGGCGCCCGTCTTCAAATACGATGCGCGTGATGTCTGCCTTGTTGATGGTCTGACGGACACCGTTCACAACGATCACAATCGAATAGCGGTTCTGAGCTATGACAGCGCCGTCCAAGCGACGCCCGTCGCGCATCAGCACGGAGTCCGCTATGAGCGGAGATGCAAAGAAAACAGAGGCCAAGACAAGGCGACGGAAGGTCATAGCTTGCCCCTCATTGGTAGAAGTACTAACCCCATGTAGATTCTTGGACACAAAAAGTCGCTTTAGAGTCACTTTTTTTTTGGAAAATGCAGCGAGCGTTTGGCCCAAGCCGTCTAATGCGACCCGAAACCCACCCGCTTGGCCACAACGTACAGAGGGCGGTTTTTCGTCTCGTCGAAGATGCGGCTCATATACGCGGAAAAAAGCCATCCCCCGACAAGCACGAACGATGCCAGAAGAAGGCCGCCCACGGGGATCCATCCCTGAATGTCAGGCATTTTGCCCCAAAAAACAGCAGAAAGGGCCAGACCACAAGCGAGTGCGGCGCATAGGAGGGCCAAGAGGGAGGACGCACAGCCAAAGAGCTGGAGGGCCCGGGGCGATGATCCCGTCGCAGCCTCCCATCCAAATCGGATCAGCGTGGCGTAGGTCCATTTGCTCTCGCCGTGAAACCGCGGCGCTTGATCGTATGGAAAGGCGGCCTGTCGAAATCCCACCCACTGAAACAGACCCTTCATGAAGCGACTCTTCTCTGGAAGGGCGTTCACCGCATCCACAACGGCGCGACTCATCACACGAAAATCTCCGCTGTCTGGAACCAAGTTGAGCCCTGTGGTCCAGTTGAGCGCATGATAAAACATCCGGGCTGACCACACACGCAGGCGCGATTCACTGGAACGCGACCGTCGCTTTGCAAAGACCATGTCAAAGCCGCCGTCCACTGCGGTGCGGAGCATGTCCGGGATCAGCTCGGGGGGATCTTGAAGGTCGGCATCAATCGGAACCACCCACGCTCCGCTCGATTCCGCAAGCCCCGCCGATAAGGCCGCCTCTTTTCCAAAGCGACGGGAGAAGACGATCCCGCGGACGTTCGCTGCCCGCCCGCAGATGGCTTCAATTTCACGCGCACTGTCGTCTGAACTGCCGTCATCTATGAAGAGAATTTCATACGACAAACGGGCCTTGGCAAGCGCCCTCGACGCTCTCTGATGAAATTGGTCCAATCCCCCGGCTTCGTTCAGCACCGGAACCACAAGGGAGATTTCAGGCGGGCGGTTTTTTCCTTTTTTTGCATGCGACATCATTGGAGGGCTGACCAGCGTTCGCGGCCGGCCAAGGCTTTCAGGATGTCCGTGACCGTGAGAATGCCGGTCAATTTACCGTTATTCGTGACGGCAATGGCATGAACGTCGTTGTCCACCATCGCCTGCGCGGCGGAATCCACCCCCACGTCCTCACTGTAAGAGAACACCGGCGACCGCATAACGTCTTTGATCAGCACCGGGTCGTCCTGCTGTTGGAGGATGCGCGTAATATTGACGTAGTTTTCAAAGTCGCGGCTGGAAACCATACCCACCAACGCACCGGAGGAATCCACAACCGGCGCGTGGTGGAAGGATCCGTCTTTGAACAGATTCAAATGATCCATCATGCGCGCGTCCGGTGAAAGGATCGTGACATCGCGCGACATAAGCTCACCCACTCGCTTCATTGGTCCTCCCGTGGCGCACCACGCATTCGACGATCCGGTCGCGCCGGTGTCCGGGAAGCAATTTTTGAGTGGTTTATGCTATAACTCAAAGCGGCTGCGCTGCCCACGCGATAAAAGCAGTGGTCGCAGGCGACGCTTTCTGCCTTTATTGACGCCCAAGGGTCGGGCGCAAGTCTTGACCACGGGAATGCTATGATTTTTGAAATTAAAGACCTTCACGCCAATGTTGAGGGAAAAGAAATCCTGAAGGGAGTGAACTTGACGCTGCCACCCGGACAAGTCCATGCGATCATGGGGCCCAACGGTTCCGGCAAGAGCACACTGGCGTCCACCATCATGGGCCATCCCAAATACCAGATCACCAAGGGCGACATCCTCTTGGACGGAAAGTCCGTGCTGGACATGCCGCCGCATGAGCGGGCGCGCGCCGGCCTCTTTTTGAGCTTCCAGTATCCGGCATCGCTTCCGGGGGTCACCATGCCCAACTTCTTCCGGAACATGCTGAAGAGTCTCCGCCAGACAGACATGCCGGTCAAAGAATTCCGCAAAGAACTGAAAGATTCCATGGCGGCTCTCAAGATGAATGAATCGTTTCTGGCGCGTTATGTGAACGAAGGCTTCTCCGGCGGAGAAAAGAAACGCAACGAGATTCTGCAGATGCGGTTGATGCAGCCGAAAGTGGCCATCCTGGATGAGATCGACTCCGGCTTGGACATTGACGCTCTCAAGACGATCGCGGAAGGAATCGAACTGATGCGCGCCCCGGACCGCTCAATGCTTGTGATCACGCACTACACCCGCATTCTCAATTACCTGACCCTGGACGGTGTGCACGTTTTCATGAACGGCCGCATCATCAAATCCGGCGGCCGGGACCTGGCCAAAGAACTGGAAGAACGCGGATACGACTGGGCGGCCAAGGAAGCCGGAGTTGCATGAGCGGGTCCGCATCTGTTCCCGCCGGCGCGCCGGCTCTTTTGACACCCGAGAACGCCCGCGAGTATATGAGAACGTTTCAGATTCCGGGAAGAGACCAGGAGTCTTGGCGTAAAATTGACCTGACCGGATTTACCGCGGACGAATTCACTGCGGCCCCCTCCAAAACCACGGTCGACATCAAGCCCGGGGGCCCCGGAGTGCGGGTGCTGTCTCTTGAAGCGGCGATCACAGACGCTGCGGCCGGCGCGGCTCTGCGGGATTTTTTGGCTCCAAAGAAAGACCATAACTTTTTTGACGCCTTCCGCCGCGCGCATGCTACAAGCACAAACGTTATCCACATATGCGGCCGCGCGCCGGCGCGCGTCGATCTTGCGCAGAGCATCCAGTCAGGCAGACTGGCAGCCTCACAGGTTCTGATACTCGTGGACCGCGAAAGCGAATGCACGATTACAGAAGACATCATCTTGGACGCGCCGGACGCCGCCGTTCTTTCCATGCCTGAGACAATGGTCATAGCCGGGGCGGGATCGCGCGTGAACTATGTCAATGTGCGGCGTTATACGGGCAGTGTGTATCATTTCCACAGAATCAGAACCGCGCAGGAGCGCGACTCGCACATGCACGTTTCCATTTTTCAAACCGGCGGTATGCGGGGGAAAGGCTTCATGACTGGGACGCTCACCGGCCCCGGCGCAGAGTTCCGCGGGATCGGCCTTGGCCTGGGATCAGAAGCGGGTTTCCATGACATTGAAATGCTTGTGGAACACCTGGCGGGGCAGACCCAGTCCAGTCTCCTGTACAAAGCGGTCCTCCGCGACCGCGCGCACAGTGTCTTTGACGGCAACCTTCACATCCCGCACGGAACCAAGCACGTCAATTCGCGGCAGATCAATCACAATATCCTCTTAAGCAAGAAAGCGCGCGCGGAATCCATGCCGCGCCTGGTTGTGCAGTCCCATGACGTTCAAAGCGATCACGGCGCCACAGTAGGGGAATTGGATGCCGAAGCATTGTTCTTCCTGATGGCGCGCGGATTGAATGAGTCGGAAGCAAGAAGCCTCCTTGTGGAAGGATTCGTCACGGAGATCGTCGACGAAATCCCGGCGGAAGATGTCCGCGCCCGAGTGCACGAAATGGTCCATGCGGGGTTGACGTAGCACAACAGCTGGGATTCTCTGTGGTTGCACAACAGAGACAAAAACCATCGTCGACCAGCCGTGAAAAGCGTATCGTGTCGGGATGACCAATGCAATAAAGAACACGCTGTCTGCGATGACGCTCGCGGCCGCAGTATTCACCACCCCAGCCGCGTACCCGGAAACCCTCAAAGTTCAAGAGCCTGCGCCGGATTTCAAAACCGTCACGCATGATGGAAAATCCTTCAGCCTCGAGGATCGAAAGGGGAAATGGACTGTTCTCTTCTTCTTTCCAAAAGCGGAAACACCCGGCTGCACAAAGCAGGTGTGCGCATTCAGGGACAACATCAAGAAGATCCGTGATCTTGGCGCAGAAGTCTACGGGCTCAGCGCGGACAATACTCAGGACCTGGCAGCATTTCATTCGCACCACAATCTGAACTTCACTCTCCTCGCGGACCCGGAGCTCAAAATCATCGAAAAATACGGCACAAAGATGACGGTGTTTTCGCGCTCCAAGCGCTGGACTTTCATCATCGATGACAAGCTCATGATCCGATCCATTGACCGCGACGTAGACCCTGTTCTCGACGCCAGGAAAGTGGCCGATGCGATTGCGTCTCTCAAGAAAGGTTAGTCGGCCCCGCAGCTGCGGCGCGCGTTATACCGGAGCGCCGCCGCAGGTTTTTTGTTCGACTCCGCGGGCATAGGAGTGAAAGAGGCTCGTGGGCTTTGTCAAAATCGCAACGGTAGATCAAATTCCAGAGGGCCGCCTCCTCTCCGTTCAAACGCGTCTGGGACGCGTCGCACTGACACGGATTGGAACAGAGATTCTCGCATTTCAGGACGTATGCACGCACGATGACGGCACACTGTCAGGCGGCTGCATTGAGGGAGACATCGTAGAGTGCCCGCGTCATGGCGCCAAGTTCAATATCCGCTCCGGAGAGGTGCTCCAGATGCCCGCCACAGAAAACATCGAGACCTTCCCTGTGCGGACAAATGGACCGGATGTCGAAGTCGATCTGTCCTGATCACCTAGACATTTGTCGGCGGTTTGAAATCATGTGCAGGGGCCTTAAAACCGCTTGTCTCCAATGAAGGCGGGTGTTTTCTTGAGTGCCAAGAGGACAGAACACATCGCATCCCAACGCCAGTCATTTGTTTAGTATCAGATTGAGGTCCTATCAGTGAAACTTCTTGATTATCAACGTATTAAAGCGGACTTCCCCCTTCTATCTGCAAAGATGAACGGGAAGTCGCTTGTCTTTCTCGACAGCGCCGCCAGCTCTCAGAAACCCCAGCGCGT
>JACPZR010000546.1 GCA_016195395.1 Spirochaetia bacterium | reverse complement strand
TCAACTCTTTCCAAGAGTTCCGGATCGATTTCATCAAAGCTCACCGGCGGTTTTCTTCCAGTGAAATTGGCGGATGGAGCTGCCACCGGCACGCCCGCGGCGCGGAGCATGGCAAGCGCCTGCTCTTCATCTGGAATGCGAAAACCGCAGAACGATGAGCCGCCTGTGACCCACGCAGGGATTCGCGCCGCGCTCCGCGGCTTTGCGGGCAGTGGGAGGTGGTTTTGTTCAGGGAGAGCGGGCAGGACAAGCGTGATGGGTCCGGGCCAGAACGACGCGAGTCGTACAGCAATTGGAGAACGGACTGCAAATTGAAAGACGCTTTCTGTGTCCGGAACCTGGCAGGTGAAGGGTTTGTTTTCCGCCTCGCGTCCTTTCAACTCGTAGAGTCGGTTCACAGCGGCATGGTCCATGGCATTGGCGGCGAGGCCGTAAACGGTCTCTGTGGGAAACACGACAATGCCGCCGTCGCGGAGAATTTGGGCGGCCTCTATGGCAGTCACCCTCCGCACGTCATTCCTCCGGCAGAAGCACTGCTTTGAATGAGGGGCCCGAGAATGTTTCCTGGGCCATCTTTAGAACGTCATCCGTTGTGATTTCTTCGTAAGCCTTGAGGGCCTTCTCCACGGGATGCTCTGTCTCCCCTTTGAGAATGGGCAGGCCGATCATGGAGTTGAGCCCGCCCGATGTTTCCGTCTGTGCTGCGAATGACGTCCGGATGGACGCTTTGGCGCGCGTGAGCCTGTCTTCGTCCAGTTTGGAAGCGCAGATTCTATCCACCTGTGTCATCACTTCCGTGTGAAGCTGTGGCACTTCATCCGGCGCGATTCCCGCCGCAATCGTGAGAAATGAAAAAGCGTCATAGCGGCGCGTAAACGCGTCAACGCCGTAGCAGGACATGCCCAGTTCTTCCCGGATTCGTTCAAACAGAAGCGATGAGTCGTTGCCGCCCAGAAGATAGCTCATCATATCCTGTTTATAGCGGTCCGGATGTCGGACCGGGAGCGACGGGTAGAACATCAAGTACGCGGCTTCCTGGATGCCGGCCTTGGTCAGATTCATTTCGCCTTTGGCATGTGTGGACGGGCGCACGGGAGGCGTTTCTTTTTTCACTCCCGGGGGGAAGAGAGTCTCAATCGCTTTTGTAACGCGCGCCTGTTCCACGCCGCCGGTCACGCAGACAAGAACGTTACTCCCGCCGTAATAGCGTTGGTGAAACTGGTGCATGGAATCCGCGGACGCGCTTTTGATGGATGCCTCTGTGCCGAGAATTGGATGGTATGTGTCTCCTAAGTATTGGCGGAGCGCGCGTTCCATCAAATACGTCTCCGAGTCGTCCTCGGCTTCGCGGAATTCTGACAGGATAGGGTTCAGTTCTTTCGCGAATTCATCCGGCGGGAAGAGAGGGTTCAGATACATGTCGGCGAGGATATCCATGGCCTCTTCAAAATGCTCGTTCAGGACGGTCACATAGTAAGCCGTATGGTCGTACGATGTGTAGGCATTCATCTTGCCGCCGATGTCGTTCGCGGCGCGCGTAATGGCCGTGCCTCCGGGCCTTTTTTTTGAGCCCTTGAAAAACATGTGCTCGAGGATGTGCGCCAAGCCCTGTGTATCCGCAGATTCCGCGGAAGAACCCACGCCTGTCAGAAACTGGATGCTTGTGAGATAGGAGGAATTTCTACTATATATAAGCCGCGTTCCGTTGATGTTCAGCCGCTCGAGCTTTCCCGATTCCACGGCGGCAGGTTTGGGTAAGCCCTGCCTTATGTCACGTAATTTGCGCATTCTTATTGTCTGTCACACCCGCATCATAAGGTTGGACCATGGCCGCCCAAGCCAAATACTACGTTTCACAGGACCTGCACCGGCTTGTGGCCCGCCTCCATGAAAATCTGCGGGAGGACTACGCTCTCTTGGGGGACCCGTTTACGCCCGCCCGGGTCCTTGTCCCCAATCGCAATCTCAAGCGCTGGATCTTTATGCGTCTGGCGGACCCGGATGTCAATGAGCACGGCGCCGCGGCAAACATCCAGTTCCAGTTTTTGGAAAAGGGCATCGAAGACATGCTGCGGACTTTGGACAAAACCGATGATCCGGGCCGACTCCTGACGCGCAGGGATTCCGTGCTGGCTGTGCTCGGCGCCTTTGACAGATACGAGAAACGTTATCCGCCGTCCGCAACAGGCGGTGTGGATCCCATGCTCGAATATTTGGCTGTTCATCCGCGCGAGACCCCGTCCGGCCGGGCCAAGCGCCTCTACAACATGGCGCTTCGCTTTGCGTCGCTCTTTCAGGAATACGAATATCACAGACCGGAATGGGTGGAACACTGGCGGGCCCGCGCCAAGGGACGACCTGAAGGCACGCCCGCCGGGAGGGAGCCTGTCTTTGATGCGGAACAGCGCCTCTATACGATTGCGTATGGCGACCGTTTTGACCGGGGACTCGTTTCGTTTCTGCCCGATTCCGTCCGTGTGTTTGCGGAATATGCTGCGCGTGTGCTGGAGCGCGCGGGAAAACAGAAGGCGGGTGCGCCTGTTCACGTCTTTGGCACGGCACAGATATCGCGCTTCCACGTGGAGCTGCTCACAAAACTTTCCGCGTATTTTCCGCTGCGCTTCTACCTTCTCGACATATATCCTGAACTTGGCGCCGGCAAATCGGACTGGCGCACACTGGCGGCGGATGTGCCGTTCCGTCCCTCCAGTGACAAAACCGATTTTTTTGGACCTCCCATTCCCAAGGCCAGCCATCCGCTTCTTTCGGCGTGGAGTATCCCCGCGCGTCATACGCTCGCTCTTTTGTTTGACCGGGCCCCTGCTAAAGCGCGCTGGTATGTGGATAAGCCGCGGCCGGCGGCAGAGACATTACTCGGCCGTCTGCAGGCCAACATTCTTTCAGGAAAAGGGACACTGCCGCACAAATCGGACCGGTCGCTCCAAGTGGCAGGGTGTCCGTCCGCCAAGCGGGAGATTGAGACAGTCTTCCACAGTATTCTGCGTAACGCGGCAGAAGACGCTCAACTCCGCCTCACAGACATTGCAGTGATTGTCCCGGACATGCGACGTTATAAGCCTGTGATTCAGTCCGTCTTTGACAGCGCGGTGGAGACGCGCCCGGGGAAAGAAAGTGGTCTTGTGATCCCTTACAATCTGACCGACTTTTCGGCAGGAGATGAGAGCACATTCGCCGAAGGAGCCGCAGCCCTGTTTGATATCATTGGTTCGCGCTTTACCCGTGCCGACCTGTTCCGACTGTTTCTAAACCCCTGCTTTCTGGCCCGTTGGAAGCTTTCACGGAGCGATGTGATGCTTTGGCTCGACTGGGCGGAGAACCTTCATCTCTATCGAGGGTTTGCGCCCGCGGCCGGCGAGGACGCTTCTCATGAGTCGCGCCTGTACACGTGGACGCTTGCGTCGCTGCGGCTCCGGCTGGGGCGCATCATGAATCCCGAGGCCCAGTTCGACGATATTGTTCCCTTTCAAGACATTGCATCCGGTGACGGAGAACTCTTGTCCGCCTTTACGGGAGTGACGGAGGAACTGGCCCGGGCTGCGGAGGACATCCTTGCTCTTGAACAAACCGACCCCGGCCGATTGTGCGCGGCGTTTGCTTCGCTGCTGGACCGCTTCTTGAGCGATCCCCCGGACCGCCCGGAAGAGGGGATTGTGCGTGAGGGGATGCGGGAAACGCTCGCGTGGCTCGAGCGCGCGGCGCCCATGCTTGAAGTTCCATTATCGTTAACGTTGATCCGCGAGTTTCTGGAGGACGGAAATACAACGATCCCGGCGTCACGGGGCACATACCTTTCCGGTGGAGTCACGATTTCTGAAATGCAGCCCATGCGCCCTCTGCCCTTCAGAATTGTGTATCTGTGCGGTTTGAATGAAAGTGTATTCCCGGGCCGATCAGAGACCTCCGTGTTGAACCTCCGCTCGGATGCGCCGCGCACCGGAGACGCCGAGAGAGGGGACATGAACCGCCTTCTGTTTCTGGAAAACGTAGTCTCGGTGCAGGAGAAGCTGTACATCACGTACGTGTCCCGTGACTTGGAACGCGACAGGGAACTTGAACCGTCGTCTGTGGTGCGTGAATTGGTGAGTTTCTGTGCGGAAGAGGGGCTGACTCTTCCGATCCACAAACTGCCGCTCTTGAAGTCGGATCCGCGTCTCTTCAATCCCTCGGAGCCCGAAGACTGCGATCTCTTCTATTCGTATTCAGAGCTGGAAAGGCAGACTGCGATCGTACGGAAGGGCGCAAAAGAGGAGCGCCGCCCGGCGGCTGCATATCTGAAAAAAGGGCGTCAGTTCCAAACAGCGGAGTCTTCCGCGGAAGGCACGGGCCGGGGTGCTTCATCGCCTGAAGGCGTAGTAGCGCTTGAAGACCTGCGCGAATTTCTTCTGCGCCCGTTTGACGCTGTGATGCGGGCCCGCAGGCTCCACGATGAAACAGCGGACGAGCGCATCTTTGAAGGAGATGAACCTCTCCAGGCCGGATATCCGGAAAGTTACACCCTGCCGGCCCTCGTGATCCGGCAGGGGTTGTGTGCGGAGGAGTGGGATGAAGACTCGGGCCGCGCGCTTTTGGCGGGCTATTTTGCGGAGGAACAGAAGAAGGGCGCGCTCCCCAGAGGTGCTTTTGGACGCGCGGGCTTGGAAGACATGGCGGAGACCCTCATCCCCCTTGTAGGCGCCATGCGGAGTGCTGCGGGCGGAAAACGCATCACGTATGTTTCGTTCAGCGACGGAGCTGCCACCGAGGCGGGAGACGTGCGCCATGCTCCTCTTCGCCAGACGGTCCGGTTACGGGGCGCCCGCGAGGCCTCTGTGAGATTGGTTTCAAGAGGCGAATTCATGGCGGGTTCTGATTTTGTCGTGTGGACCGCGCACGCCCCCAGTGATGCCGATTGTGTGCGCCCGTTTTTAGTCCATGCTGCGCTTGCCGGTTCCGGTGTTGAGAGCCCACGAAACGTTTTTATCTTTGGCGGTGACAAGTCGAAGTCGTACGCGTTCAAGGCCGTCAGTAAGAAAGACGCAGACGCGTATCTGGCATTGTTGATGGAGCAGTTTCTCGACGGGGATGTCTCATTTCTCCCGTTCTCTCTTGTGGGAAAGCCGGCCAAAGCCTGGGAGGGCCCGCCCGCCGGCCCTGGAGCAAAAGAACGTTATGTAAGGGAATTGATTGCAGCGTATGAGGACGATTCGTTCCGCGCGCTGTCGTTTACACCCATGTCGAAAATACTGCAGCCTGTATTTCCGGACAACGCGTACGACGTTGTGCGCGCGCGCTGGAAACCGTTCTATGATCATTTGGAGAAAATAGGTGAAAGGCGCAGAAGAACGTAGCGTCACGGCGGATGACATTGACTTGAAACGTCATGCCTTCGTGGAGGCTTCCGCCGGCACGGGAAAGACGTTTCTGATTGAGAACATCACCGCGCGGATCGTGGCGGAAGGACTGGCGGACATTGACCAGCTCTTGGTGGTAACGTTCACAGAAAAGGCGGCAGGGGAACTGCGCGAAAGGATCCGCGGTCGGCTTGAGTCAGGGGCCCGTGATGCGGCGGATCCTGTGCAAAAAGAGCGTTTGGAACGGTCGCTTCTGCGGTTTGACGGGGCCGTGGTGGACACCATTCACGGCTTCTGCGGGCAGGTGCTCCGGCAGTACGGAGCCGATTTAGGTTTTGCGCCGGGTCTTGAGCTCGTGGATGACCGTCGGACTCTCTTGGATCTTCTGCGAACGCGCATGCGCGAGCGCTGGCCTGGGGACTACGGCGACGATCTCGTTTCTCTTTTGGGTCATACCAGACTTGCGACCTGGGAAGACGTTGTGCCCGGACTTGCGGCTGCGTCGCTTGGGGATATTCTACGCGTGAAACCCTCCGGTGTGGAGCCGGTGGTCCACCTGCTCCGGCGGCTTGCAGCAGTGACTGCCGGCGGGGAGAATCCCGAAGGAACGGAGATCGAATCACTCATTGATCCAGCATGGAAAGTGGAGACCATCCGTTTTCTGCATGACGATCTTTCGCGTTGGAAAGACGAGCATGGGTGTATGAGTCACTTTGACACGGTGGACCGCGTCGCCCAGGCATTAGGCAATGATTCTGTTGCCGGAGCATCCTTTCTTTCCGCCATGCGCCGGCGCTTCCGCTACGGTATCGTAGACGAGTTCCAGGATACCGACACGCGTCAGTGGAGCATTTTCAAAAAGATCTTTCTCGAATCGCCGGAATCCAAACTGC
>JACPZR010000035.1 GCA_016195395.1 Spirochaetia bacterium | reverse complement strand
TTTGGAGTTTCAGTTCACGGACGTGACCCACCAGCGGGATCATGATCTCAGGGTGAACAGCAGTTCCCTTCTTTTTTACGGCAACGGCGGCTTCCATGATGGCGCGCGCCTGAATGACCGTGATCTCCGGAAACGTTATCCCAAGCCGGCAGCCACGGTGGCCAAGCATTGGATTTTCTTCTTTCAGAGACTTGACACGCCGCTTAATTTCTTCCGGTGAAACGTTGATCCGTTTCGAAAGTTCCAAGTCCTGTTCCGCCGAGTGCGGGAGAAATTCATGGAGCGGTGGGTCGAGAAGTCGTATCGTTACGGGCAGGCCGTCCATCACCTCAAAGAGTCCAATGAAGTCCGCTCTCTGGTAGGGCAGGAGTTTCTCGAGCGCCTTCTTTCTCTCATCCACGGTATTAGAGAGAATCATCTGCCTCATGGCCACGATGCGCTCTCCCTCAAAAAACATATGCTCCGTGCGGCACAGGCCAATTCCCTGCGCCCCATAGGCCCGCGCCACCTTTGCATCCCGCGGCGTGTCCGCATTGGCACGCACCTTGAGGCGACGCTCGGCGTCCGCCCACTCCATCAGGGTCAAAAAGTATTTGGCCAGCGTGCTTTCTCCGGCCAGCGTTCCTGACAGAGCCTGATCGATCTCGGATGCTTCCGTTGGAAGGAGACCGCGGATGACTTCACCTGTGCTTCCATCGATAGAGATTTCTTCGCCTTCTTTGAGGGTGACGCTTGTTCCGTCTTTCGCTGTGACCACCATCGTTCCCGCTTTTGCGTCAATGCGGAGCGCCGAGCAGCCGACCACGCACGGCTTGTTCATTCCGCGCGCCACGACCGCCGCGTGGGACGTCATCCCGCCGCGCGCTGTCAATACACCCTCCGCGGACTCCATCCCCATGATGTCCTCTGGGCTTGTTTCTTGACGCACGAGAATCACGCGGTCGCCCCGTCCTGCCCGTTCCTGCGCGGTCAGGGAATCCAATACAACCTTGCCGGACGCCGCGCCCGGTCCCGCGTTCAATCCCACCGCGAGGAGGCGTCCGTCTGCGATCGCCTGCTTCTTTGGCTTGGTCACAAAAATGGGAGCCAGAAGCGACGGTATGGCTCCCGGATTCACCTGAAGGAGCGCTGCCTTTTTGTCGATGAGTCCTTCCTGCACCATCTCGATCGCCACGCGTAACGCTGCAACACCCGTCCGCTTCCCGCTCCGCGTCTGGAGAAGGTAGAGTCGCTTCTGCTGGATGGTGAACTCCAGATCCTGCATGTCCCCAAAATGTTTCTCCAAACGGAGCTGGATGTCGAAGAGTTCCTTGTAGGCTTCCGGCATATCCTTTTCAAGATGAGCGATGGGCTGCGGTGTTCTGATCCCGGCAACCACGTCTTCACCTTGGGCGTTCAACAGGTACTCTCCGTAGAAGCGTCGCTCACCTGTGGATGGATTGCGCGTGAAAGCGACGCCGGTGGCGCTGTCGTCTCCCATGTTTCCAAAGACCATCGACTGGACAACCACAGCTGTGCCCAGATCGTCAGGGATGCCGTTCAACTTTCTATAGAAGACAGCGCGTTCCGTATTCCACGAACGGAATACTGCCTCAACGGCTTTCCGGAGCTGGAGACGCACATCTTGCGGAAACTCGGCGCCGGAATCGGCCTTCACCACTTCCAAATAATCCTTGATGATCGCTTGAAGATGTTCCGCTTTTAAATCCGTGTCATGGGCAGCCCCGGCCTGACGCTTGTGTTTCTCCAGAATGTGTTCAAACTTGTCGTGGTCCAGACCCAGAACAACGTCAGAGAACATTTGAATGAAGCGACGGTAGGAGTCGTACACAAAACGCGGATTTCTGGTTTCGTCCACCATCGTCTGCACGGTGGCGTGGTTCAGCCCCAAATTCAAAATCGTGTCCATCATCCCCGGCATGCTCACGGGCGCGCCGGATCGTACGGAGACCAGAAGTGGTTTGGTAGTGGCGCCAAAGGACCGGCCCTGCGTGGCTTCCAAGTCCGCGAGCCGCTTCATCAGTTCGTCGTCCAAGCCGTCAGGAAATTTTCCCGTGGCAGAGTAGCTGTTACAGGCTTCCGTGGTCAGAATGATTCCGGGGGGAACAGGGATGCCGAGCTCCGCCATCTCCATGAGATTGGCGCCCTTGCCGCCCAGGAGTTTCTTTCCAAGACCTTTTCCTTCCGGCTTTCCCGCGCCAAAGAAATATACGTAACGTGCCATGAGACCCTCCGTAACCTGCCAAAGACCTGCGATTTCTGCGGGGGTCGCGTGAAGGATGCAACAATAATCCGAAATTTGCGGGAGGAATTTCTCCAAAGAATGAGAGAAATGCGATCAGGAAAGGGTCTGGCGCAGCTGGTCTTCCGTCAGGTCCGCGATGAGCAGCACCTCTTCGTCAGACAGGAGCTTGTTGAATTCAAGGGCGTAGAGTTGCTGCTGGGCGGGCAGCCCCTCCGGCACCTCTGCGGCGTCCACCGTCCGCAAAATCGTGCCTGGCCGGTGCAGGATGCGTTCTCCCTTGGCCGTTTGGAAGCGACATTCGCACGGTGTCTTCTCATGAAACTGGGCTATTGTATAGAAGAGCATCCCGCCCCGCGATACATTGACAGACCGGGAATAGTACTCAATCCTCCGCTGCGATACGGGCTCCACCGCGGAAATAATGAGTTCTCTGCTGATCGCAAAGCGGGGATGTGCGCGTCTCTCTGTCACCTTAGTGGCTCATCTTTTTCAGCTTCTCGATCGACTCGGCGTTCCCTTGGGCCGCGGCCTTCTCATGCCATTCGCGTCCCTTAGCGTGGTCATGTTTCACACCCCAGCCATTGAAGTACATCTTCCCTAGGCGCATCTGAGCCTCTGGATTTCCGCCCTCGGCCGCAGCCTCAAGGAACGGGAACGCCTCTTCATATTTCTTCTGGTCATAGAGCGTTTTGCCCTGAAGAAAGATTTCACCCAGGTCACCCTGCGGCAGTGTGCGGGCCGGGTCCTTGGAAGGCTTTGAGCATGATACTGCTAGAACAATGGACAGCGCGGCGGCGATACACGTTGAAAAAAGAAAGGCTTTCTTTTTGTTCATGCTGGCAGCGTAAAAACTCCCAAATTCGCTGCAAGACAAAACGAGCCCCTCCACAGATTCAGATTGCCGTCCTTTTGTGGGAATGCCACCTTAGGTATAGGTGCCTATGATGAGCGACACGAAACCCAAGCGTCAACGAAGCGCTTTCCGGGCCTTTGCGCGGGGCGCCTTCCTGTTCGCGCTGTTCGTTCTCGTGGCGCGGGATACGGGTAAATGCATTGCAAATATCTCTATCGATGATCGAATTGATGAGGAAGACGAGGTGTTCTTTGCGTTGATGCAGACAAATCTGCCTCAAGCCCTTGAACAGATTGGATTTTCCGTCCCCGAATTCGTGAATGTGGTACAGACGGATGCGGCTGCGGCGCTCGCTGAGAACGGGGCGTGCCAGAGCCACGGCTACCCAAACTTTGCGGACCTGGCGGGGAAACGCTTTCTCATCTCGTCGGACCCTAAGCTCGAGCGCATCTTCTGCCGGAAAAAGAACCCTCTTCTCTGGGGTTTGTGCATGACTACGCACGAGCTCCGCTCCGGTTCGTTGGAGGAAATTTCCTACAAGCTTGAGTATGACCCGGCGTTCTGGCGCGCATCGCACCTTCTCCATTTGGTATATCTTCTGAGACACATGAGATCCAAAGACGCGTTATTCAGCGCGGGTATGGAAGTCCTGATAGAAATGCGTTCGCAGCGCATAGACCGGGCATTGCAGGACCGCGAGACCGTCGACACGTTGTTCACCGGCGACTCCCTTGTGCACATCCTGGAGCTCTATGCAGAGGGCAACGGCGCGCACGAATTCAACAACGCAGTGTACACCGGGATCGCGGGAGACCGATCGGACTCGTTCTTGTACAGGTTGGGCGATCATGTGCTTCGCCTGCGTCCCTCCACCGTGGTCGTTTCGATTGGAGGGAATGATCTTGGCATGGATTGTCCTCAGCAGGCGATTCAACTGAACAAACAAAAAATCCTGGCGCGACTCCGCGCAGGCGGTGTGCGGCGTCCTGAGACGTTCTCGTGGCGCACGTAGTCCGCGCTCGGCGCGTCGGCGACTCACCCAGTCACGCGCGCCGGTGTCGGCGTCGCGCGCGGTGCTGGCGGCTGCAGCCGAGACTCGGCGGGGCGAGGGCGGTGAGGTCGC
>JACPZR010000519.1 GCA_016195395.1 Spirochaetia bacterium | reverse complement strand
GGCGCCGACGAAGAGTCGCGCAAGGCGGCGGGCGAGCACGCAGCGGAGACCGGCTCCGCGTTGGGAGGGAAAACCATCTTCTTCGGTTTCGCCGTCGGCCTCGTTTACAAGGCCGTCATGACCATCCGAGCTGTAGGGATCCATGGCAACGTCTGTAATCACGCATAGCTCCGGCACGGCGTCTTTCAAGGCCTTGATGGTCTCCTGGACCAGCCCCGACTCGTTCCAGGATTCTGTGGCAGTGTGATCCTTCTTGGAGTCCGGGAGGGCCGGGAAAAGAGCGACGGCGGGCACACCCAGACCGTATAACGTCTTTGCCTCTGTTGTGAGAAGGTCCAACGAATGGCGGAAGATCCCGGGCATAGAGGGAATGGGTTCCCGCGAGTCACGGCCTTCTTTCACAAACAAAGGGACGATGAGATCGCCCGGAGTGACGTTCGTTTCACGCACAAGGGTGCGGATGGCTTCTGATCTCCTGTTTCTTCTGGGGCGGATTATCATATTCCTTCTCCGATCGTGACTCTTGTCACGTTAGGTGTTCCAATTCCTTCTCTTGTCCCGGCTCCATAACCCACCGCCGAGACCTTCTTGAAATCCGGCGGGGGCCCGTACGATGATGCAATGGTGCAGAGAATGGCAGCGCCCGTAGGCGTCAACGCCTCGAACGGAATGTCTGCAGATCGGACAGGGGCGCCGGCTCGTTTGATGATTTCGAGAACCACAGGCGGCGGAACCGGGAGAACTCCGTGCGACGTCTGCACTGTGCCCGCGCCCGTCACCAGGGGAGACACGACAGCCTGAGTGATCTTGTGCTCATCAAACGCCGCTGCAAACCCTGCAATATCAATGACCGCATCCACGGCGCCTACCTCGTGAAAATGCACTTCATCCACGGGCATGCCATGGACGTGCGCCTCGCAGACGGCAAGAAGACGGAATACTTTGTGGGCAAGCTCTGCGGCGGCCGGACTCAGTCGTGCCCTGCTCAGATGTCCCAGCACTTCCGAAAGCGTCCTGTGCGAATGATCGTCCGGCAGTCGCGCCTGAACCAAAGGTCCGCTCACTTCTTTCTTCGCGTGAAACACGAGGTGCGAGGGGATGGGTGCAATGGTGGGGTCCTCAGCAAGGGCGCCATTTTGGAAGACTGAAAACTTGGTAGAAGAAATCCCCTGCTTGGAAACCTTCTCCGCCTTCACGTCCCATCGCTCCGGGAAGAGGGGCTTGATTTGAGCAAGCCAGCGGTCCCGGTCGAGACCGCAGTCTAACAGGGCTCCCACCAGCATGTCGCCGGAGGCGCCCGCAAAACAGTCGAAGTAGGCAATCATGAAAAGAGCTTCAAACCAGGAAAGACGGAACGGGCCTCCGCGGCAAGCCCTTCCAATTCGGGCATCTGCCCGTACTTTTCCTCACCGGCGCGAAGAATTCGGAATTTCTTCAAGAGAGCCTGCGCCGCGCTCTCCCGCGCCCGGGGGCTGAGTGTGCCCGTCCGCCCGGCCTTGAGGATCGCCCGGATCCTGTCCTTGTCCAGTGAATGCCCGTGGGAAAGCTGCGGCCACTCTCCCGAGCGTTTTACCACCAAGCCTTGCGGCACAAGACCCATGTGGTGATGTCCCATATAACGCAGCCAAAATTCAAAATCTTCACAGACGAAAAAGTCGGAATCAAATCCACCCAGTGATTCAAAGAGTGAACGCCTGATCACCAGCGTAGAGAGTGAAAGCAGGTTGTATTGGAATGCCTCATGCAGAAACCGACCAGCCCGAGGCCGGAGGCGCGACGGCTGTTTCACTGTCCTGCCATTCTTGATCCAGATTTCTTCCGTGCATGCCGCATGCAGGTGAGGTCTCCTGATCAGATATTCCATCTGGAGCGCGAGCTTGTCCGAAAGCCAAAGATCATCCGAATCGAGAAACGCAATCCACGGTTCCGTGAGGAGCGCTGCCCCGGCGTTCCGCGCAGGACCCGGCCCCTGACCGCCCGTTTGAATCACGACGCAGCGCACTGGAAGACGCTCATACCTGGCAAAGGCCTCGCGAGCCGCGTCTTCGTCCATGCGAGCAGCTTCCCCTGTGCTGTCCACGGCCACCACTAATGTGCAGGGCAGACGGCTGCTCTTGAGAACGGAATCAACGGCCTCTGACAAGAGCCCCGGACGACCCGC
>JACPZR010000034.1 GCA_016195395.1 Spirochaetia bacterium | reverse complement strand
TGTAATTGGCGTCGATCCGCCACCCGAAGAGTCGCGTACGCTGAAGACCGTGCTACCGCCGGGAGAAATCGATGTACTCGAAGGAGCGGTCAGAGTATAGAATGTAAGGTTAACGGTTACGCTGGATATGACCAGTACTCCGCTTCCTTGATTTAAAATGGTAAACGGATACGCGGGGATACTGCTGGCAAATGTATAATTGGACCCGTTTGCATACGTTACTCCCGAAACCTGCACGCTGATGGAGGGGCTGCCACTCCCCCCGTTGGCGAGTGCCACAAGTGCGGCTGTGCTCACATCGTCATTCTTGGGGCAGGATTTGTTCAGAAGCTGACTGGCAGGACTTGAGCACGCTCCGCCACCGTAGACCCCTGAAACCGGGTGATTCATCCAACAGCCTGCGCCCGCCCAGAAAATCATACTGGGGACAAGCACCGCGTATGCTATACGTTTCATTTTTACCGTCTTTTCCCGCATAGCGAACCCGAATAACGTTGCAAGTATCCGTCTCATCGCGCCACCTTCTCCGTCAAAAGGATCTTCTTAACGTCCCGCTTAGTAATCTTCCGCTGCTCAATCTTGGTCCGCTGGACCTGGATCTCAGACCGGAGAATGTCGCTTTTCTTAATGACCCGATTTGCTCCGCCCGTCTGGAACGTGATGGTTTTGGGATCCTGGTTGGTAATTCTGCCTTCCAATATGCCGCCGCTCCGCAGATGTACGCGGTCCACGCGTTCATCGCTTTCGTCCGCGGGCACTTCAACGGCTACGAGCATCGAGTCTGCGTCGATCTCGAGAATGTCGCCCCTGATATTGTCTCCGCTGTTCATGACAATCACGGGCCGACGGCTCTCGCTTTTTGCAAATTGGACGGCTGCGGCCTCGGCGCGGGCTTCCACCTGCTTTTCGTATTTCTCCTGTTTCTCCGCGAACTCCTTCTCAATGGCGCCGCGTGACGTTACCAGAACATCTTCCGCGCAGCTTTCCACTTCGATGGTCCGACGCGTCAGGGTGACGGCCCACCCGCCCAAGAGCGTGATCGCCGCATCCGTCCACGTGGTTTTCTCTGTGATCCGATAGGTTCGACCCTGCTCGGGAGTGAAAACGGGAGGCGTGGCTTTTGAAATCGGCACAGCGCCAAAGAGAAGGAAGTAGCGGTTCTCAGTGGCTGCGACTTTGCAGTCCTGCCCGACGCCTGCCACAGCATAGGGCGTGCCCGACCCTTCGT
>JACPZR010000518.1 GCA_016195395.1 Spirochaetia bacterium | reverse complement strand
TCAGCAGGGAATCTGGAGACTAATATCCAGCTCCCGCGCCGGGATGAATTCGGAAACCTTGCCACAAGTTTCAACCACATGGTCAAACAGGTGAAACGCGCATCGGATGAAACATTGGCGGTGAATGCGGAACTGAACAGCACCGTGACGTCATACAGTAAGTTTGTGCCGCATAATTTTCTACAGTTTCTTGGACACGGAAGGATCACCGACGTCAAGCTGGGAGATCAGGTCCAGAAAGAGATGTGCGTTCTTTTTACCGATATCCGCTCATTTACCACGTTATCTGAGCACATGACGCCAAAGGAGAACTTTGACTTCATCAACGGCTATCTGGGAAGAGTGGGCCCGCTTGTCAGGAAGCATCACGGCTTCATAGACAAATACATTGGGGACGCGATCATGGCCCTCTTCCCTGGGAGCGCAGAGGACGCGGTGCTGGCAGCGATTGAGATTCAGCAGGAGATATTTGTATACAATTCGCACCGCGTCACCACCGGGAAGGCTCCCATTTCAGTAGGCGTGGGCGTGCACTTTGGGAACCTGATGCTTGGCACAGTGGGTGAGGCAGAACGCATGGAGGGCACTGTTATCTCCGATGCTGTGAATACGGCGTCCCGACTGGAAGGTCTGACCAAGACCTTTGGCGCTTCCATCATCGTGAGCGACTCAGTGGTGAAAGCCCTGAAGAATCCCGATTACTTCCAAATGCGGAATCTGGGAAGAATCAAGGTCAAAGGAAAGAACCAGCCGCTCATCATCTATGAAATTCTGGATGGCGGCGATTCGCTTCAGATATCGAGAAAACTCGCCTCGCGGAAGGTCTTTGAACGCGGACTGGACCACTACTACAAGATGGAGTTCGCAGAGGCGGCCGCGTCGTTCCAGCGTATACTTGAAAAAATAGGAAGCGACGCTGCCGCGCTCTATTACCGGAAACAGTCTGATCATTACAGGGAGAGCGGGGTCCCCGAGGATTGGGCCGGTGTCGAGATCATGGACCAGAAAAAGTAGGATTCAACCTTCGCGCAAAGAATTCGCCGCGATTTTTTCGTATGACAAGCGCGCGGCCCGTGGTCACTAGAAGAACCCTTCGTCCAAAGCAAGCTCCATCCTTCCGCGTGGACCATCCACTGCGATGCGGTTGACATAACTGGCCTTTAGCAAATCCTTCTTCCCTTTGACGTTGATCTCCACAGTCTCCACCACGTGAACCGAGTCACCCAGCGGCTCAATCGCGCTCGCAGAAACCAGGATGCTCCCGGGCATGCAGGCTTTTTCCAGACGGGAAGCGGTATTGACGGCATCGCCGATGAACGTCAGTTCAAAAAATTCCTGGGAGCCGATGCTTGCCATCAGCGCCTTGCCGCTGTTGATCCCCACACGCAGGAGCACCTCATCTTGTCCGTTTTTGATACGAAACAGATTCAGCAGGCTGAACTGCTTTTGTATTTCAATCGCCGCCTGAATTGCATTTTCTGTCTTCTCAAAGACCGCAAAGATCGAGTCCCCCATGATCTTGTCCACAAAGCCGTTGCAGTGGAGGACAGTCGTTGACGTGGCCCCAATCGACAGGTTCAACATCTCAATGATTTCCGCAGGCTCTGTCCGCTCTGACAGACTTGTAAAAGCGACGAGGTCGGCGAACAGGAACGTCATGTCGCGCTCTTCGTCAGGAACGCTGTCCAAGCCCTGTCGGACTGCGCTCTGCACACGGGCAACGGTCTGTTTGGAAACATAGCGGCGGAGCAGCTGGCTGCTTTTGACATTCTCTACAAACGGCCCAACAGCGATCTCAAGCCCCTGAGGCAGGAGCAATTCCTGCATCATGATATCCCAGCCTTGGTCCGTCTCAACGCCGGATACTTGGACCAGGATCTTCTCATTGTTTTGCGTCCGAAGATACGCGCGGTAATTCTGGAACTCCGAGACAAGCCTCTTGCGTATGACCAGGTCCTGGTAGAACTCCATGCTGATCAGCTTCACGAGCAGACCGCCCTTCAGGTCAGAGGACGTGAACCCCGTCCGCTCAAGGAGAGC
>JACPZR010000517.1 GCA_016195395.1 Spirochaetia bacterium | reverse complement strand
GTGGAGGTTCTCCGGCGCGACCTTCTGCCCAACAAGAAGGTGCAGGTGTCTTTGAAGTTGATTGTCAAAGAGGCCGGTGGATCAGCAGGAGTTGATTGTAAGTAATGCTCGATCAGTTGAATCCCAGGGAACGAATGTTCGTCTTCGCGCTGATTGCATTGGTCGCGCTGGGCGCGATATTTGTTATGGGCATGAAGATTGCGGACATGCGTTCACAGATCACGAATGACGTGGCCCTTGCGCGCGAAGAGACTGTGCGGATGGCCCGGCTGCGTGATGCGATCAGCGCCATGCCATCGCCCCAGTCGCTGCCGGACATGAACCAGTTTATTTCCCAGACACAGAGCGTGATGGAAGGCTTGAAGCTGAACGCCGCAGACATCCGCAACCGCCAGGAATCTACATCGCGAAAAGAAGATCTTTTGATCGTTGAGCTGACGTTCAACGGGGTCTCTTTGAAAGATATTGTAAAGCTGATGCACGAAGTGGAGTATGCCGGCAAGGTGCACGCAAAGGTGGGCAGCCTGGTTTTCAGAAAGCCGCTGCCCAACCGCGAGATATATGACGTGAAAGTTACGTTAGAAATCATCAAACCCAAAACGCAGCCGGCCGCGGGGACGCAATGACGGACAGAGCCGAAACAGAAGCTCTTCTGGAAGAAGAGACAGCGGGCCTGGGTCTGCATGAAGGAGAAGACGAGTCCGAGGTCGTACGTCTCACCTTCAAACAGAAGATCATCACCGGCGTAGCCGTGCTTGTGGCATTTATCGTATTCAGCTTTGTTTTTCTGCCCTACGAACTGGTGATCCGTTACACTCTGGAGAAATACTCGCGTTTTGTCCGGATAGAATTCACTTCCCTGAAACTCAACCTCATCGGCGATGACGAGATCTCCGGGTTTCGCATGGTGCTGCCGGACGGAACGGCATTTGCCGCGGATTCCGTTACGTCGGGCCTGAAGTACCGGGATCTTCTGGCAGGAGGCGCACAAGGCAGTGTGCTCATGACCGGAGTCGGTTTCTCCATGGGGAATGTCGTGTTCAGGATCGGGACGATTGATCTGGGTCTTGGAATTCAAAACGCCACATCAGCACTAGACCAGCTTTCAGGGGATATCAACCTCCGCGCCGGCAAAGTGGAAGTGCGAAAGCTCCCGGAAAATCTTCCCATTGCTGTGCAGCCGGGGGATATCAAGATCAGCTCCGTAGTGATCCGGATGAAGATAGGCGAGGGCAGGGTAAACCTTGAGGGCACAAACCTGAAGTCGAACCTCTTTGACATCAGGGTGACCGGAGGAGCGCGGCTTTCGGGACCCATCGGTCAGGCGGTGATGGCGGCCAAGGTCTGCCTGAAACCCGCCAAAGACCTGGAAACTGAAAACAATGCCATGTTCGGATACTACACAATGTCCGGCGGAACCGGCGGGGGCGAGCTCTGTCTCGGTATGAAAGGGACGCTTTCGCAGCCGACTTTTGAAAAAGAAAAGGAATAGG
Source organism: Spirochaetia bacterium (assembly GCA_016195395.1). The sequence goes on along the minus strand of JACPZR010000517.1, from coordinate 1,013 downwards.
CTGGTCCAAATCGTGAGGACAAACGGCCGATACTGATATAGTGAAAATCCCCTCCAACATGGGCGGCGCCCGGATGGCACTGATCCTTCTCCTTGCGGCGGGCTTTGCGGACGTTTCCGTATCGGCGCGGCCGGGTGACATAACACCTCTCATCCCCACCCCGTCAGACGCCAAGCACGGCCGCAAAACCGCGTCGGGGATCAATCCATTCCCACAAGACGACGTGCTTTCTTTTCTGGAAGACAACCGTCTGCGCGATGAAGCGTCGCGGCCCGGTTATTCCTCTGCACTCATCACGCGCTTGGAGCGCATTCTGCCCCGCGGTGTCTACCGGTTCGACGCCGAATGTCCGTTGATCCGACGCCCGGAAGGCCAGGAAACGGAACTGGTAACGTTGTCCATTGCATGCTTGGGCGAAAAATACGCGGGGACCGTAACCATCGATCTTCCCGCGCGCGACGATCGAATCCGGTTCTTGAGCAAAGCCACCGAGCAGAGACGCATTGCCGCCGACTTGGAACTTGTGAGTATCTGGCTGTCCGCCGGCCGGATGCAGTGGCGCTGGGTGGTCAAAAACATCGGATACGACAACCCCTTCCTCGAAATTTTCCGCAAAGGCTATCCGGATCTGCCTGAAGCGCAGTTTTTGAACGACGGGCACGTCAGTCTGATGATCGCGGATCTTTTGGTTCGCGCGTCGGATGCGGCCGAGAAGGGCGCTTACCGCTGGAAAGAGAATCTGTCAGTGGTGCTCCGCCCCGGGATGTCTCTGCGTTTTGGAAGAACCTGTCCCCTGCGCGTGCTTGTGCCGCCCCGCCAGGAGGCGGCGGACGAGCGGCCGCGCATTGTTCTCGAAGCGGTTTGCATAACGTCACGCCCGCTCTCACGCATCAATATTCTCATGGCGCCGGGAGGCGTTTCCACGGGATTGGGTCTGTCCTCCGGCGATATCGTCTATGCGGACCTCACGTTCTCAGGAATCCGGGTCAATGAAAAAGAGGCCGGGCTCGACT
>JACPZR010000589.1 GCA_016195395.1 Spirochaetia bacterium | reverse complement strand
TTCTCTTCGTCCAGAAGCATCAGGCTCGATGCCTCGGCGCCCATCACCTCTTTGGCCTTGGCCATCAAGGTATCGAGGACCATCGCCAAGTCCAAGCTGGAAGAAATCAGTGCGTTCACTTCCAGCACATTGTAGAGCTGGTTGATCTCACGCGCCAATTCCGCCTGGGACCGGTTATTCACGGCGTATTGGTCCTTCTGGATCATTTGGGACAGTTAAAACCACCGTCCACGGGGGCGAAAGTGTTTTTTTGGGCCGGAAAATGCGGGGCGGGCCGTAGAGCGACTGCCCCTTATTGCTGTCTGAACTTCACTGTTGGGCGAAAAATCCGTATGCGTGTTGGGAGGTGGTTGTGCACCCTCCGGTGGAGCACTCGGTGAACGTGATGATCACCTTGCCGTTTATGGTTGCCGCGGCCAGCACGAGGTTGTCATTCAGCCCGAAAACGTCCCCACCCGTTGTAACGCTCGCGGTCATCTTTCCGTTCACAGCGCCCCCAATCGTTATGACAGACGCGACGCCGCTTGATGCCAAGGTCCGCGGATCCACATTGGTTGCGGTACAGTTGTTGGAGTTGCACACGAGCTTTGCCGTGACGAAATTGTCGCCGGAAGCATTGGGAAGCGCGCCCGCGTTATTTTTGAATCCAAAGAATGTCTTCCCTGTCAGCGCATTCGTGGCGTTGATCGCAGTGTCCTGCTTCAATCCAAAAAAGCCGCCCAAGCCCACACCTCTGTCGTACACGATCACTCCCGCTGGATTATGAAAACTGGTCTGACCGCCCGAGTAGTTCACGCGTCCGTTTGCACAGGGGCCGGTGAATCCGCATGTGCCGTACGACGTGGCGCCGTTGAACCCCGCATTCATATTGTTGAGCGAACACGTGATGAACCGATTGGCGCCCGATCCGCTCGTGGTGGCGGTCCCAAAGGCTGCTTCTCCTGGTGTGTTCTAAAACGCCGTTTGAACAATGTTGTAGGTCTGAGCGATGTTACAGTCCGCTCCTGACAGGTCCGCGTATGCTTCCGCCCGCAGATTCGATGTGGACGAGCCGCCGTAGCCGCTGAGCGGAGCGGACAAGAGACCCACGCCCGATACCTGGATGGCAAATCCACAGGTAGTGTACGGCGGCGGACACAGAGAAATGAAGGGACTCCCCGTATAACGCGTGATCTGCCCGCTCGTTGTCTTGCTCTGCGATTCATTCGTAAACGTGAACGACGACGTGCCCGCCGAACCTGTCAGCACGTCACCCGGACTCTTTGTGCCGCCCAGCGCTCCGCCCGAATTCATGAAGTACGCAGCCAGGACCATCCAGAGCCCCGTGTCGTCAGATTCCTTCTTCTTACAGTCGGTCAGGGTCACGAGTATGACAAGAAAGACGGCAGCCAACGCGGTGGAGAGTCTCATACATGAATTGTAATGCGGACAACCCCACTGGTCAAATACTTAAAACAATGATTAATGTCATCAATGACGTTTGACTCCGCTACGTCGCCGGCGCTCACCACCGCCCGCGTTGCCAGAAGTATTTGGAGTCTTTCATCGTCTGCTAGAGCTTACGGCGAATTCGTTCCAGACTCTCTTTCAGGACCTGCGAATCCGGTTGGAGAATAAGCGCCCGCTCCAAGTAAGACTGCGCGTCCAAGTATCGCGAGAGACCAAACGCCGCTGAAGCTGCCAAAGATAAGAGCGCCACGCTGGATGGATTTCTTGAAAGGAGACGCTCACACCTCGCAAGGGCTTCTTGAAAGTTCCTGCCGCGCAGGAGCGCGCGGATTTCTTCGATGACAGCGCGGCCGCTCCGTGCGCCTGACTGCGCCGGAACGCCGGCCGAAACGTTATCTGGATCCGACAGCTGACGCGCGGAATCCGCCGCTAGTTTTTTTTTGTGCCCTGCGCGGAGATCCCCAGAAGCACTTCATCCAGGTCCGCAAGGTTCAGCGGCAGAATCACGTTGGAATCTTTGCGCGCGAGACCACGCAGCTTTGACAGATACTCCTGTGCCAGCTGGAGACGCATGGCATCCATGCCTCCGGGTTTGCTCAACGCCTGGCCCACGCTCCGGATCCCCAGGGCCGTTGCAATGGAGATGGACCGGATTTCCGCAGCCTTACCTTCCGCTTGGTTGATGCGTTTCTGCTTTTCCCCTTCAGATTTGTTGACCAGTTCCTGACGGAGACCCTGGGACTTGTTGATCCGCGAGGTCATCTCCCCTTCCGAAAGGGCAATCACGGCGCGCTTATCCAATTCCGCGGTCCGTTGCTTTTCCATAGAAGCGAGAATTGTCTTGGGCGGCTGAATGTTCTTGATTTCGTAGCGTAAGATCTTGATTCCCCAGATCTCCGCAGCTTCATCCACAACGCGGACAATGTGGGTGTTCACACTTTCCCGTTCCTCAAAGGTCTTATCCAGTTCCATGTGACCGATCACGGCGCGCATCGTTGTCTGTGCCAGCTGCACCAAGGCATACCGATAGTCCGAGATGTTGTAAGCGGCTTTTACCGGATCCATCACCCGCATATAGACAATGCCGTCCACTTCCACCTGGACGTTGTCCTTGGTGAAGCAGATCTGCGGCGGGACGTCGAGCGCCTCTTCTTTCAGGGTGAGCTTATATGCAACTCTGTGCGCAAAAGGAATCAGTGCGTGAAAGCCGGACCGAAGGGTCTTTGCGTATTTACCCCAGCGCTCTACGATAAAGACCTGCTGCGCGGGAACAATGCGGACAGCGAGGGCAAATTTCACGGCCACGTAGATGGCCAGAAGAACGTAAAAGAGAATTCCTACTATATCCATTTCTGACACCTTACCCTTTCGCCTCAACGTCCGCGCCGGAACCCCCGCCGCTCTGACTCAATCCGTCCATGATCTTGGAAAACCCTTGAAATGCGGCCTGCACAGTGGCCGGCCCCAGGGGAACCACCGAGGTCTGCGCCGTGCGCACCACGTCGCCAAATTGCTTGATGTATTCTTCCGTGATACGGAGCTGCACAGCCTGCGCGCCCCCCTGGTCACTGATGGCGTTCGCCACAGAGGTCAATGCCTCTGACGTGGCTATGGCAACGAGCTCGATTTCCCGCGCAGTACCCTCCGCCTCGTTGATGCGGCGCTGTTTTTCCCCTTCCGATATGTTGATGGCTT
>JACPZR010000588.1 GCA_016195395.1 Spirochaetia bacterium | reverse complement strand
GAAAGTGACCACCCAGGCCGGCGAGGTGACGCGGATTACCATCAGAGGCACGGCCACCATCGAACATGAGGGCGTGCTTATCGTAGCGCCTCTCCTTGTAGTAGATGCCGGTACAAAGGGTCGCCTGGAGGGCGGGGTCGTCATCATGGACAAGAAGAACGGTCTGACCATCCATGCCGCGCGAGCGGATTACGACAAAACCGAGCAGAAGGTATACCTGCTGGGAAGTCCGCACATGACAGTCATAAAAGAAGGCCAGAAGCCCACTTTGGTAACGTGCGACAGGATTGTGCGGGACCTGGCCGAATCCGTCTCTATTCTTGGGAAGGACGTCCGTGTTTACAACGACGAGTGGTCCATCCTCGGGGACGAGGGGCGTTATTCTGACAAAGAAAATACGATCATTCTTGATTCCAACCCGTTCATTTTTGGGAAAGAACAGTTTTTGACGGGAAAGCGCATCGTGTATAACGTCGCCGCGCGGAACATGGCCCTTGACGGGGAAGTGGTTCACCTGACGCTCAACTCCGAGGGCGCCGATCCGTTGTTTGACAGGTCAAGGAACGTAGGGCTTGAAGAGTTTGCGCGGACAGGCGGCCGCGCGGGCCTGCCTGATAAGAAGAAAAACTCACCGGAAACAGGGGAAAAGAAGGATACGCCGGAGCCTGGACCCGGCTTTTTGTCCGCTGACAAGATTGTGCAATATTTCCCGGAGAAGGCGGAAGACCGCACGGAAATGACTGGAAACGTTCTCCTGACGCGCGGCGGGTTGACCGTAAAGGGCCCGGCGTTGACAGCCCTTGGCCGCGATTTTCACACTTTGCAGGCGAGAAGCGGCGTTGAAATGAAGGACACGGAACAGGGCGTGAATGTCGAGGCCGGCTGGATGACGTATGACCGCACAGCAGAAAAACTGCTGCTCGAGCACGAACCCAAGATGCAGTTTTTGAAGAAAGATACCGGCGAAGTTCAGGCCACGTTGACGGGCGTGGTGATCGAGCGCGATTTCAAGGCCAAAGAAACAGTTGCGCGCGGAAATGTGTCCATTGCCCGCGATACATTCAGCGCGGACGGAGAGCTTGCTACGTACAAGGAGTCTGAGGGCGTGGTCGTCATGCAGGGTGATCCCAGCTTGAAACGGGCCGGCGGCCGGATGCGGTGTGAAAGGATTTTGATTTACCCTGACAAGAACCGTGTTCTTCTGTACAATCGAATCAGGGGCGGAATGGTCCTCGAGGAATGAGAAGCACCGTAAAGAAAGACAATAAGCGGGGAAAGCCGGCGGCCCAAACGCCGGCATGGCAGATGGAGCCGGGGCCCGGTAAGACCTTGGTCATGGAATCATTGGGGAAACGTTATGGCCGCCGCAAAGTGGTCGACGGCGTCAGCTTTGACATAAAGAGCCGGGAAATTGTAGGACTTCTGGGCCCCAACGGAGCGGGCAAGACAACGTCGTTTTATATGGCAGTCGGTCTCATCCAGCCCGATGAAGGACGCGTGTTCATCAACGGGGAAGACGTCACCAACCTGCCGATGTACCTGCGCGCGCGACGCGGGGTCGGGTATTTGGCGCAGGAAGCGTCGGTCTTCCGAAAGCTTACGGTTGCGGAAAATATCGAAGCCGTTCTTGAGATGCACCACAGAGACAGGGCGGAGATCGAGCGGCGTCGTAATGCTCTTGTTGAGGAATTGCAGCTGGGCCGCGTTGTCAACCAGCGGGGATACACACTTTCGGGCGGGGAGAGGCGGCGCTGTGAGATTGCGCGGGCGCTCGCCACGGAGCCGGATTTTATCCTCTTGGACGAGCCTTTCGCGGGAGTGGACCCCATTGCGGTCAAGGACATCCAGCTTCTGATTCACCACCTCCGCGAACGCGGCCTTGGCATTTTGATTACGGACCACAATGTGCGAGAGACCCTGAAGATTACGGACCGGGCATACATTATGTACGCAGGACAGATTCTGCGTGCGGGCAGCGCAAAAGAACTTGTCAATGACCAGCGAATTCGGGAAATATATCTGGGAGAGGACTTCAGCTTATAATGGCTGGTAAATCAAGATCCCACCTTGGCCTGGGCCAGAACCTGGTCCAGAAACAGACACAGCGCCTGGTGATTACACAGGATCTGCGCCAGTCCATTGAGCTTCTCCCTATGTCCAATCTGGAACTCTCGGATCGGATTCAGAAAGAACTGATGGAAAATCCTCTGCTGGAAGATGCAGGGGACGGAGAAAGCGGCGCTGCGCCTGAGGCCGTGCCTTTGGACAAAGTCCAGACCCAGACCGCCGAGCGGGATGAAAACGCGGAAAGGGATGACTCGTCGTTCAATTCCGGACCGGACAATCTAGAGACATGGCGGACGGAAAGGTCCATGAGGAGCCTTGAATCAGGCGCCGGCGGGGCGGAGCGCACAGAGCGAAAGCATCAGT
>JACPZR010000033.1 GCA_016195395.1 Spirochaetia bacterium | reverse complement strand
ACGGGGATGGCTAGGAGCGATCGTTTCATTCGTGTTCTGTCCAAGGTGGTGCAGCCATAATAATCGTTGCCAAGTCGGACGGCTGGTGTGATTCCCGATTCGTTGCATCCCATTTTGGAAAAAGTACGACGGGTGGTGCAGGGCCCGCGCGTGGGGCTTGCGCTCTCCGGGGGCGGATGCAAAGCATTTTTTGGCCTGGGCGTGGGGAAAGTGCTGCTCGAGGCCGGGATTCCTATCACGGCCATCTCCGGCACGTCCGCCGGATCGGCGATGGCGCTGAGTCTCGTTTCCGGCGTCGCTGACAGCGTTGTGAGCTACTTCTACGCGGTGACCTACCGCAACCGTTCCAATTTTTACTGGAGCCGGCTCCTGCGCGGCAAACGACCCTTTCCGCACGAACGGATGTACCGCCGCACCATTGCCACCTACACCGACTACGAAGTGGTGCGCAAGTCGCACATAAAAGTGGCGATCAATACGCTGCTTGTCCCGCCCGAACGCTTCCCATTGGATCAGCCCCTGCGGCGGTTCCGCCTGCTGGCAGAAGTGGGACAGGCATTCCGCGATGAGTTGAAGAATGCCGAGAAGGGAATTTTCAAGCCGTTGATGCCCGGCGTTGCCATGCGCGCGGGTCTAGAAGAGGTGATCTTTCGAAACGAGGATTTTACGTCGAACCGGAAGGCAGAGGATATCATCCTTGCGGCTTCAAGCGCCCCGCCGCTCGTCGCTTTTCAGAGGATGGATGACGGCAATTATTATCTGGACGGCGGCATCACGAACAATCTCCCGGTCACACAGCTGGGAGAGCAGGACATTGTCATCGCCGTCTACTATGAAGAGATGACCCGGCGATTTTTTGAATTGTCCGGGGGGGAAGACGGGCGCACAATCGTCTACATCCGACCGGACACGCACCTGCCAATTACCACGTGGGACTATGCAAACCCCACCGGTGTACGGCAGGCGTACGAGATGGGACGACGCGCAGGCGAAAAGGCGCTTCCGCTTCTTTCAAAAATCCTTGCTGAATAACGTTATTCGCTCTGCGGTCCGCTCACGGCGGAAGAACCACTACGTCCGTAATTGCGGTGATGCCGGAAACACTGATGGTATCAGCTGCCCACGTTACACCGTTGTCTGTAGAACGGTACAGAATCGGCAGAGAGGACGCGGTCCCCGCAATGATTGCTGTTGAACCGCTCGTGGCCACTGCATTCCATTGAGGCGCTGCGGCGCATCCAAATGTCCCGCCCGGAAGCGTTACCCAGGAGCCGGAATACGTCATCATAACGCAGGAAGTGGTGCCGTTATAGAAGACGGCCATGAATCGTCCGCCCACGTAGCTGACGCTCTTCCATGGACTCTGCATTCCAGCCACCGGCGCTGCCGCTGAATAGGTAGCGCCGCCGTCGCTTGAGGTGTAGTAATTCGACGTGATATCGACCGCGAGGATCGTCGACCCATCGGAGGCCAGCCCCATAGGGACCACAGTTCCCCCCACAGCTATCTGCGAGTAGTTTCGACCGTTCGCGGCGGTTCCGATGGTGCCCGTGAGAGGCCCGCTCGTTGTTGTGTAGGAGAGGAGAAATGTTCCATTGTGGCAGCCGGATCCATAGACGGCTGGACCAGTGTATCCCACGGACGCGCTCGTCCAGTTGACGGCGTCCGTCGAGGAAGCTGTGATCAGGTTGAGGCCGCTCACTCCCGACACACCCAGGACGCCTCCGCAGTTTTTCAGAGTCTTTGTGCCCGCGGCTATGGTAACACCGGATGCAGCTGCCCACGTCAGGCCGGAGTCTGTGCTGTAATAGGCGCCTGCGTCGGTGCTGTTGGCGCCGGCAAGCGTTCTGCCCAGCGGCACCACCGCATCGAGCCGACCGGCGGAGATCCCGGAAAAAGTCTGCGCTGTGTATTTTCCGTCGCCCTTGCTGAACAGAACGACATTCGTATTGGTGAAGAAGACAAACGTACTCGCCGGCGCCGTGCGCCAGAGAAGGGCAAAGCCCAGCGGCTCGCCGGAATCGAGGGGGTTTGTCTCTACTTTGAGACACCCCGGGAGGCCGCCGCCCACGAGTGCGGAGAGCGCCACGGAATAAACGATTTTCATCCAGCTCGAAGCCATGTCCCTCTGTCGAAAGCCAAGAAACCGGGGGCCGGCAGCAGAGCAATCCAAAATGACCGGACGTTATTCTCTGACGAATGGATAGTCCATACTTGACATGGGCGGCCTCGGAAATTCTCTGACCTCCGAATGGCGACCCGCAGTCTCCTTGTTTTGGCATTTCTTTCCGCGCTCATCGTGTCAGGTTCCGCATACGCGGATGCTCTGATTCTTAGAAACGGCGAAGTGCTGCAAGGTACCATTGTGAGCCAGAGCCGCACCCAGGTCTCCATATCCATTGCGGGCCAGATCCGCATTGTTCCTAAAGGCGACGTTGTGCGTTTGGTGTTTGGCTCGGGCGACGAAGAGATTCAAAAGCAGGAAAAGCTCCGGCGTGAGGAGTCATTTCGACAGAGAGAAGCGGAACGCCGAAAAATCGAAGAGGAGAGGGAGAGACAACGCTCCACAGACCGTCGGTTGATTCCGTTGGACGTTCTCTGGCGGTCCGCCTTGGCGCCCGGCTGGGGCCAGCACTATGCCCACAGAGACGACCAGGCCATTCTTGTGGGAGGAATATTTTTTGGGACCGCTCTGGTCGGGTGGGAATTCCGAAAGACAGCACTCGCCGCAAAGCGCGACTACGACAACATAAGTACAGGCACCAAAATGGCGGCATTCGCCGGCGCGCCTGCGGGCGCCGCGCTTCTCTTGGACAGCGCCGCCAAGGGCGCCTATCAGACGCGTGTGGAACGGCACAACCGGGTCATGAACGTCCTGGGTCTGATCTACGCAGCGCAGCTGGTTCACGCGGCGTTCTTCACAGGTCCGGTGGCAAGGGGAGCCTTGGTTGTATCCGCAGAGCAGAGGGTGAGCGTGGATTTCCTGAGCGTAGATTTGATCGCGGGCCGCGAAGAACCGGGCGGCGGGGTTCATCCGGGGCCCATGCTGGGATTGTCCGTCAGGGCCGTGTTCTAGGCAAGACGTTCGTCAATCTCGCGGAAGAATACTACAGCGATGATCGCAAGGCCCAGAAGCCCCGCGAGGAGTTCCAAGAGCCCCATCAAAACTCCCACTTCCTGAGCCAAAAGAACAAACCCGGTTCCGGCGGACGCTCCAAGGGCTCCCACAAACACAGCAGTCAAGGGAATCCGGTCCTGCGTGCGGCGGAGCGCCGTCAACACCTGCAGGTACTCACGCGTTGTCCAGACCAGAACCACTGTGGAGAAAAACCAGAAACCCTGCAGCGTTTGATCAATGAGAAAGAAATCATAGAGGCCGTGAAAGAACATAACGTTGACGAGAGAGCTCGAAAAGTCGCTCCAGACCTCCTGCGCGCGCGTCCTTGCGGCTCCAAGGGCCGTGGCCAGCATATAGCCGGCGTAACCAGTCAGAGAGAGATGAAGAAAATTCGCGGAAAGGAAACGCGCAGCCACCGCGGTGCCGCCTTCTGAATGGAAGTAGCTGATATTTTCTTCGATGGCAAACCCGAGTCCTGCCATGGATGCAATGCTGATGATCGCAAGCGGCGGAAAGCGGCGGATGAAGAGGGCGAGCGGCGCAAAGAAGAGAATCTTGATGAATTCCTCCCGCACACCGATGCCGAGGATGGCGTACAGGAAATCGAAAATGATCGTCTTCTCCCGTGTGTCGTATGCGATAAAATCGTCCGTAACAGCCGAGAGAAATACAACCACCTGTGTGCTTGCTGCGCCCAAGAGAAGGGCGATCATGGCCGCGCCGATCATCTTCAGGGACGTGAGTCGTCCCGCAGCGATCAGAAAAACAGCCCAAGCGGCGCCGGCTGCGAGCGCGGCTGCCAGATGAGCCCCCGAGTACGCCGCCACCTGCTCGCGCACGATGGGCCAGAATAGAGCCAGGTATTCCCGCTTGGCCCGGTAATAGTCCACAAGGAGCGTATCGTCCGCCGCTTTCAGGTTTT
>JACPZR010000032.1 GCA_016195395.1 Spirochaetia bacterium | reverse complement strand
CTTTGTGGGCGGCGTTGAAATGTCGGCCCCGCACGGGTTCAAGACCATCGGGGAAGCCATCGCTTCCACCGGGGAGGGCCTGGATTTCTTCATGAGTCACGGCGTGGCGCCGCGCTTTACCACCTGGTGTCCGGAACCGTTCACCACACTGGGGACGCAGCCGGCTCCGCCTCTGGAATACTTCTGTGAACTTCTCACCATCTGGAAAGGAACCTTCGAAAAGTACAAACTCCCTGTGCCCCCGGGCTATGGAGAGCCCGGGCCGGGAAAAGCGGTGTTCTCTGTCAGCGCTTTCATGGACGTGATCGGCTACAGCGGGCGCGCATCGTGGGAAATGGGAAAGCCCATCACGCAATCCCTGGGGGAAATTGAAAAATGCGCGTGGGTCTGTGAATACTACGGGGACCACGCAAAGCGGCAGCTGGAAGGACGCATCGTCAAAACGGACGCTAAAGAGAGCTCCGTGCGCTACGAGCCCTTGGGCGTTGTACTTGCCGTCATGCCTTGGAATTTTCCATTCTGGCAGGTATTCCGGTTTGCCGCGCCGGCACTCTCGGCGGGAAACGCAGCACTCTTAAAACATGCATCGAACGTTCCCGGATGCGCTTTGGCCATAGAGTCGGTTTTCCAAGAAGCCGGGTTTCCACGTGGAACGCTGTCCACCCTCCTTGTCAACCCAGTGGCCGTTGAGGAAATCATCGCAGACCCCAGAGTGGCCGCCGTCACGCTCACAGGTTCCACAAAAGCAGGTTCTGAAATCGCCTCCATTGCGGGCAGACACATAAAAAAGACCGTTCTGGAACTGGGCGGGAGCGATGCCTTCATAGTGCTTGCGGACGCGGACCTGGACAAAGCGGCCAAAGCGGCGGCCATGGCGCGGACCATCAGTAACGGACAGAGCTGCATTGCGGCCAAGCGGTTCATCGTGGTATCCAAAGTGGCGGAGGCGTTTGCGGAAAGATTCACCCGCGCGCTTTCAGAGATCCGCACAGGAGACCCCACAGATCCGGAAACGCAGCTGGGCCCCTTGGCACGCGATGACATACGCCGCGAACTCCATGATAAAGTAATTCGATCCCGCGCGGCGGGGGCTCACCTGGCTCTTGGCGGAGAGATTCCTTCCACACCCGGCTTCTACTATCCTGTCACACTGCTCACCGGAGTAACGCCGGGAATGCCCGCGGCTGACACCGAAACATTTGGCCCTGTGGCCGCTCTGATGACAGCCGAGGACGAGGCACAAGCCGTTCACTTTGCCAATGCGTCACCGTTTGGACTCGCCGCATCGCTCTGGACCCGGGATAAAACTAAGGCCAAGACGCTCGCGAAAGAAATCGATGTAGGCAGCGTCTTTGTGAACGGCGTGGTTAAGTCGGATCCCCGGCTGCCCTTTGGCGGCGTAAGACAATCGGGTTACGGACGCGAACTTTCAGAAGAAGGCATCCGCGAATTTGTAAATGTCAAGACACTCTGGATCGGCGACTAGTCGCGGTTGACATAGATGGCGCGTGCGCCGGGTTGGGTCATGACTGAGGAGGCCGTTGAACTTGTTCCGGAGATCGCGCCTGACTCCGTCCCCTTCTCCCATGGCGACTGGAAAGACCACGCACGCAACCTGGTAGAGCAGGAACAGTTCTCTGAACTTGCCACATACTTAAACGAACTCTATCCCGCGGATATTGCCGACTTCCTCGTAGAGCTTGGCGCAGAGAAAGCGGATGTAGTTCTCCTGGGCCTTGACCACAAGAGACAGGGGGAAATCCTCCTTCAGCTCGAGGAACACGAGCGTGCTAAGTTTCTCGATGGCTTGAGCGCCAAGCAGATCGCCTCAATCATCAAGCAGCAACAGTCGGACGAAATCCGCGTTTTGATCGCGGACCTCCCCAAAGAAACCATCAGTGAAGTCCTCTCACGCATTCCGCTTGAAGAACGCATCCTTGTAACAGAACTCCTCAGTTACCCGGACAACACGGCGGGCTCTCTGATGGCCAAAGAATTCGTGGCCGTGCGTGAAACGGATACGGTGCAGAAAGCCATCCAGACCATCCGCAAGATCTCCAAAGAGACGGATGACATTTATACCGTCTACGTCCTGGATGAAGATGGCAAGTTTAAAGGTCACATCAAGCTGCAAAAACTCATTCTTACGTCGCCTCGTGTCAAGGTGAAGCGACTTGTGGAAGGCGATATTTTCCCCATCCCTGTAGACATGGACCAGGAAGAGGTGGCCAACTTCTTCACCAGATACGACTTCATTTCCGCGCCGGTCGTTGATTCGCGGGGCTTGATGCTCGGCCGGATCACGGTGGATGACGTCTTGGCCGTTGTGCGGGAAGAGGCCAGCGAAGACATTCTGCGGTTAGGGGGGGTAAGCGCGGATGAAACTCTGTCTACCCCGCTTCATGTTGCTTCATTCCGACGTGTTCTGTGGCTGGCCATAAACCTTGTGACCGCTTTCATGGCGGCGTCTGTCGTGAAGTTGTTTGAGGGAACCATTGAGCGCATGGTGCTTTTGGCATCCCTCATGCCGATTGTTGCCGGCATGGGTGGAAACGGCGCCACGCAGACGATGGCCGTCATCATCCGCGGGATTGCACTGGGAGACTTGGAGCCGGGACGCGCAGGGAGGGCCATTCTCCGCGAAGCGACCATAGGTCTTGTGAACGGACTTGCGATGGGCGCCATCACGGGAATCGTCGTCTGGCTCTTCACGAGCGACGCAAAGACCGCAGCTGTGGTGGCCCCCATCATCACATTAGCGTTGATTTTCAACATGACAATCGCAGCGTTTTCCGGGGCCATCATTCCTCTGGTGCTCCGCCGGTTCGGCATTGATCCGGCCATCGCTTCAAGTATCTTTGTTACCACGTTCACCGATGTAGGCGGTTTCTTTTCCCTGCTGGGCCTTGCCTGGCTCGCGCTCCGCTACTTTGTTCCCGCCTGACGCCGCAGCCTTCTCATGATCCGGCCGGCGGACAAAGGCCCCTTTTTTAGCTCATCTTTTCCGGCCCCCGACCGATGGTCGAAAGAGACCCTTCTATGAAAGCAAAAGCGATACTTCCCTCCCCCGCCGCCGAAATCGTTACCCGCGATTCCAAGAGACCCATGCGGACAAGAACGCTTCCGTTTGCCCGTCCCGATATCACGGAGGCAGAGATCGCAGCGGTAACGCGCGTCATGCGTTCAGGATGGCTCACGAGCGGTCCGGAAACTCTCAAATTTGAAGAGGAGTTTGGAGCAGCCGTGGGCGCGCGCTTTGCGGTGGCGGTAAACTCTGCAACGTCGGCGCTTCACCTTGGGACAACAGAATGGAATCTCAAACCGGGCGATGCCGTGTTGGTTCCTTCGATAACGTTCACGGCCACCGCTGAGGTGGTCACGTACAGCGGAGCGGTCCCGGTGATTGTGGATGTGGACCGATCGGAATATATGATGAACCCCGAGGTGCTGGAACAGTTTGTTTCGCGCGAGTGCCGTGTGAAGGGCGGGAACCTTGTGCACAAGAAATCCGGCGCCGTGATCCGGGGGATGATCCCTGTGCACCTGGGAGGGCGGCCGGCGCCCATGAAAGAACTCCTGGCATTTGCCAAAGACCACCAGCTCCGGAGCATGGAGGACGCGGCCCATGCGTTTCCCTGCCGTTACAACAAGCGTCCCGTTGGGTCCATCAGTGAGACTACGGCCTTCAGCTTCTATGCAACTAAGAACCTGACCACAGGGGAAGGCGGGATGTTGACCACGAACAATGCAACGCTTGCAAAGCGCGCGCGGATGATGCGGCTGCACGGCATCAAAGGGCAGACCTACGGCAGAAAGCG
>JACPZR010000587.1 GCA_016195395.1 Spirochaetia bacterium | reverse complement strand
GCTCCAGGACGTCCATTCTTTTGTCCAGGCGTCCTCACTGAGGCGTGACACCAAAGTTTGGCCGTTGCCCTCATCCAGGCCGGTCTCGAAGTTCAGGCCGCCGCGATCGGTGAGCAGGAATCGAGCGTGCAGCTTCCCTTTGGATTTGAAATGGAACTTCACCGAGATTCGCCCTGGCAGCCGGGGTGCAAGGTGTGCGAGGCAGGCTGACTCCACTTGCTTGGCCTGCCCCGCAACGTCAGAAATCACGTACTTGATCTGATCAATGCGAGGCCCCTGCTTCTTGGCATCAAGGTATTGAGCGATCTCGACGATGACCTTCATGAAGCGATCCCATCGTGGGGACCAGCGCGAGCGAATAGTCAGGTACGCTCCGGCGCTCAAACGCCAGTCGTTCACGGAGAGAGGAGCGGTCATATACAACTTCCATCAAGCCTGCCTCCGCGCGGCCGCCTCTTTCTTGGCCAGATGGGCGGAGAAGACCTTTGAAGCTGGGATACGACCCAGCGCTTTTGAAATGAACTGGGTGGCGAGTGTCAGCTTGTCCAAGTCCACGCCCGTAGACCAGCCGGACCGTTCGAGAGCATACACCACATCTTCCGTGGCCGCGTTGCCGGCCGCTCCGGGAGCATACGGACACCCGCCCATGCCGCCGGCGCTGGAATCAAATGTCCTCAGTCCCATCTCAACCGATTTCATGACGTTAGCCACGGCAGTGCCCCGTGTATCGTGATAATGTCCGGCCAGAAAGGAAGGCTCAAATTCTTTTAGAAGCACATCCAAGAGTCGTTCGATGTCGTCGGGAACGGCGGTGCCGATTGTCTCTCCCAGGGAAATTTCGTACACACCGCCGTCCCGCAGTCGCGCGCAGACACTCCGAACGGCTTCCGGTTCAACCCGGCCCTCATAGGGACATTCGACGACGGTGCTCACATACCCACGGACACGGATCCCCGCCTCACGCGCGCGGGGCATAACGTCAGCAAATCTCTGAAACGACTCATCAATGGTGCAGTTGATGTTCTTTTTCGTGAATGATTCCGAAGCGGCGGTAAAAACGGCCACTTCCTTGACTCCCGCCTTGATGGCCCCTTCCAGTCCCTTTACGTTTGGAACCAACGCGGCGTACGTTACACCGGGCCGGCGGTTCAGCGCCGCGAAGACCTGCTCCGCGTCCGACAGCTGAGGGATAACGCCGGGCCGGACAAAGGATGACGCTTCAATGCGGGTGAGTCCCGCGTCCGCCAACAGCTCAATGAAAGCGGCTTTGTCGGCGCTCGTCACGACGGCCGACTCGTTTTGGAGACCGTCCCGCGGTCCCACCTCAAAGATGCTGACTGTGCCTTTCGCGGGCAAGCTTACTGTCCGCCTTTTGCCAGAATCCAATCCAAGAGAGCGGGCGATGTGCGGATCATCACTTTCTGAACCCCTTCAAAGCCGTTCACTTCTCCATAATACGGGTCCGGGACGTCACGCGGCGGTTCTTCCGGCTTGGCGTCCGGGTCAAAGGTGCGGTACATGTAGATACGTGATCGGTCCGCGGCCCCGCGGGTGGCCCGGACAATGTCGTCGAAATTAAAGCGGTCCATGGCAAGGATGTAGTGAAAACGGTCAAAGTCGGTCTCCGCAAACTGGCGGGCCCGGTGCGTTATCTTGATTCCGTGCTTTTCCGCTACGCGGCGTGTTGTGGCGTGGGCCCGTTCGCCGATGTGGTAGCCTGCGGTTCCGGCCGAATCGATCTCAAAATGATCGGCGAGACCCCGCTCTACTACGGTGTGGCGAAAAGTCGCTTCAGCAGCCGGAGAACGACAGATGTTCCCATGGCAGACAAAGAGCACTCCGATCGTTTCTTTCATTTGTAAACCCCGGCCGTTCCGATGTTTCATTGACAAGGAAGGCTCGGATGGCAGGACCGTGGCGCGGTCCGCCTGAGCCAAGGTACGCGGCTGGCTCGCCAAGGAAAACAAAGTTTTGCTCTGGGATTCGGGTCCCAGACGGCCCCGACACCAACGCACCATGGACATCGTCAAGGACTTTGCAAAACTCACGGAACGGCTCCGCAACGAACGCATCATTGAGATTCCCATCCACAGCTTGAACACGGAAGAAGAGTCGTTCTCGCATGGGATGATCACCAAAGCCCTGTCATTCCTGGGACACATAGAGCTGGAGGGGACCGTCCATCTCATCGTAAGCGAACTTCTCACCAACGCCGAGCGCGCAGTGCTGAAGCGTGATCTTGCGGACGATCCGCTGTCGATGGAGACAGAGCCTTACTTAAAGAAATTCCGCAAAGAGTACGAATCAGAAGGCAAGGCGCTCCGGGTCCGCCTCCGCCGGGCCAAACCGTCGATCTTGTTCAGGGCGTCGATGGATGCCGGGTCGCTCACGGTCACGATCGCCAACAAGGGAATTCCTACCATTGAAGAACACGAGCGTATTGAGCAACGGATGGACGTCCGGGCCAAGGGCGTGTTCACGAGCGACTTGAACGACCCGCGTCTTCCCACACCCGAAGGTGAGGGTCTTGGTCTCTGTCTCATTGGGCTTGCCATGGCTCATGCCGGCATGGCTCCTTCCTGCCTCCAGTACTCGGTAGAGGGCGACAAGACGCTCTTCACGCTGACAGTAAAGCCCTCTCCGCTGACTGTGGAGCGGCTCAAAGAAATTGAATCCTCTGTGCTCGACGAAGTAGAGGCTCTGCCCGCATTCCCTGAAAACATCCGGCGTATGATGGAAGTGTGTGAATCGCCTAAAAGCGATGTGCGTCAAGTAGCGTCTGAGATCGGGCGCGACCCGGGCGTTGCCAGTCAGATCATCAAGCTGGCCAACTCTGGAGGTTTTGCCGGAGGTAACGTTTCCGATTTGAATGAAGCCGTGAAGATTATCGGCATCACAAACGTATCCGGTGTCCTCATGCGGGTGGGCGCCTACGGAATCCTTGAGAAACGTTATGGGCAGACGGAAGCTCTGTTGGAACACCCGGTCCGCGTGGGATTCTATGCGCGAACACTGGCCAGGAAATACAAGATATCCGCTTCAGCGGATCAGGCGTATGTGGCGGGCCTCCTGCATGACATTGGGAAAGCCGTCCTTTTTTCGCGGATGAAAAGCGCGGACGTGGAAGGCCGCTTCTTTGCCAAACGGGATACACGAAGCCACACGAACATTGAAGAGCTGGCTGTGGGCGCCAACCATGCGGTGATCGGCGCGCTCCTGGGCAGGAAGTGGAAATTTCCGGAGAATCTCTGCCACGCCATCGAGTTTCACCATGCCCCGTCCGCTGCGCCTGCGGAGTCCCAGCGCCTTGTGAATCTGGTGTACTTTGCAAATGCGATTGCGGATGCGGAAGAAGGAAAACTGGACTATTACGCAGTGGACCCGGAAGTGCTTTCTTTCTTTAACATCACCACCGCTGACAGTTTTCAACTGGTAGCGGGCACAATCAGCGCGGAATTCCCTGGCCCCGGCTGAAGAAGTTCAGCACGCTGAAAACCACTACGCGCCGGACCTTCCAGAACAGGCACTGCATTCGGAACAAAACAAACCCAGGGCCCGGTTTGAGAAATTGAAAGAGCGCGCCCAGCGGAAGGGCAAAGTTACGGGTATTGACCCATTTCACAATTCCAATCACGGGCACCGTTTTGTTTCGCGCGATACTGAACTTCAGCACAGCCTTCTGGCCGGCCTGCAGTGAATCCACGCCTGTAATAAAAACGCCGCGCGGAAGCACGTCCATGACAATCGTATCAATGCTCTCTGTCTCCGTCTGCACGGAGACAAAAAAACCGCCGGGAAGTCTCATGAGATATTCGCGGAAATAGAGGTAGTTGATCTTGTCCGCTGTCAGAAGAATAATCGCGATTGCGGCGGGAAGGAGCACGATCAAAGCAATCTCAGTCTGCGGCAGGATGTTGAAATCCGCCAGATAACGTTCACCCAGCGATCCCCTGAGAATAAACATCACAAGACTGAACAGCAGGAGCGCCAACCCCGCCGCTGTATTGAAAATCGTCCATCGGTTCAGGAAGAATGGCAGCGGTTCGTCATAGGCCGCCTGTGCATCCGCCACCCATCGCTCACATTCTTTCTGGCGCTGAATGATTTCCATTTCATCTGCGTCCAAGTCCAATACTTCCAGAACATTCTTCCCCGGCATGGTGCGCCCGCGGGCCATCAGGTATTCGGTGAATGTATACCCAACAATCAAGAGAGCCGGAATCAGATAGTTCCAGCGTCCGCCCTGAAAGAGCGAATAGTCGAAAATCCCGTGGAAAAGGAAGGGAAGAAGGAAGGCCTGTCCGGCCAGGACAAATCCACGCGAGCCGTACCAATTTAGACGACGGTGCAGCGGACGCCGCTCCTGACACAAAATCCGGTACGACAAGAAGTGCCCCATCATCGCTGACGCGAAGGCATGCATGGGAACCGAACTAACGCAACGGAGGAGTATTTCGTACCCGCCAAAGCGGAGGCTGTAGTGTAGATTTTCTGCAAACGCAAACCCCAGGCCCAGGAGAATACCGTCAAACATCCCTTCCACCACGGAGAATCGGTCAGAGCTGTTGCGGACACGGAAGTAGATGAAGAGGTACCGGACCGCCTCCTCCACGAGCGCTGCATCCACAAAGGACCGCACTAATTTGGACGATGTATCCGGCAGGAACCACTGGAGCGTCAGCGCAAGAACACTGGAAATGAGACCAAAGAAGAACGCTTTCGACTGCCAGATGATAGAGCGGGAGAAGACAAAATTCCGGAAATAGAAGGCAAAGAGGATGAGAACGGGGACCAGCGAGATGAGAAGTTTTATAACGTACTGTCCCATTCCGATTCGCTATGCGACCTGCCATGACACCCGTAAAGGAAAAAAGCCTGCCTATCGCCGTAACCAGTTCCAGACAAACAATCCCGCCAGAGCCGCCGCTGCCAGAAAACCCACAACAATGACAACGAGGGGCTGGCCGGCGCCGCCGGACACGCCGAGAAGGACAAGCACGCTGGAATCCGCGTCACCCACACGTCGGAGGCTGACACGCGTGATCTCAACGTTTGTGTCAAAACCACGCGCATCCCAATGGTCATTGAGCCAGGTCAGGTTCAGGCGGAATGGCCCCTGGGGAATTTCTATGAGCGCTCTTCCGGTGCGGAACTCTGCGTCGTCGGCGGGCACATCAAGGTACGCTCCGCCGGCGAGCGTTGCAGCATAGAATCGAAAGCGCTTGTACTCGGGGGGGAGTTTGCCGTGATTGCGCGCTTCCACGCTGAGCTCGTACTGACCCGGTACAACGTCCGCCCCAAAGCAGTACGCTGCCGTCTGGTCGGACCAGAACGTCATAGACCCGGTGTCAGTATAAAACCATCGTCCCGTGCTCCCACAGAGATCGCGACCCAGCCGCGACAACCCGGACAGTGGAGCGGCGGACGGAGCCGCGGACAATTCCACATTACGGATCTGGAGGTTTGCGTCCGCGCCGTCTGCGTCACGAGCATCGTTGTCCCAAAGAAGATTCAAACTAGTATTCCCCGCCGGCAGAAACACACGCGTCCTAGCCCGGTGATATTCTGTGT
>JACPZR010000545.1 GCA_016195395.1 Spirochaetia bacterium | reverse complement strand
TGGATTGGGCCCGGCCGCCGGATTCGGGTTCTGAATCTGCGTGTTCTGGGGAAGCGGCTGATAGCTGGCCAGAAGCATCAACTGTTGTTCAATGTTCGTCATTGTGGCGGCGTCAACGAAATCTGTGCCTGTCTCCACGTTTGAGCGAAGGAGGGCGTACGTGCGCTTGTCTGCGTTCAGCGGTTCTTTGGGCCGACGGAGCTGCAGTGTGTAGTCCGCGCCCTTCTTGACCTGCACCTTGATCACTACTTCGCTGTCCGCCGCGGCGTCCCAAAGTTTTTCGGCGTCGCCAAAGGCGCTCACTTCCGGTTCGTCCCGGAAGCGGGAAATTTCGATCAGCTTGACGAAGTTGTCCAAGGGCGTTGCCACATTGACCGGAATTTCGCGCTCCTTCATGTCAAACCACTTGAAGAGCTGTTGATTGTCTTTGGTAAATTTCTCCGCGCGAAACCAGACCGTTGGCGGCGAAGCGTTCTTTCTTGTGACTTCAATGCGCGCTGTGTAAGAGTCCGTGGGGTAGGTGAGAATTCGCTTTTCGCGGAATGACATGGGCGACATGCGGAATCGGTCGCTCAGGTGTCCGGCAATGAGATAGATGATTCCTTTTTGGGCCGGGTCGTCGACTGTCAGAAATTGATTGCCATTGGACATTTTCCGGCCCAGGCTTGCGGTGATGGTTCCGGACGAGTTTTTGAGCCGGATCTTCTCGATGAATGGCCCGTATTTGGCAAGCTCTGTGTCAGGCACCTGGTACGAGGCCGTGTAGCGCAGTTTGCTCCAGTCGGAGAAGATGTTCCTAACGGAGTAATTTCCCCGGCGGCGCACAGCGGGGCTGCTGCTTTCTTTCACCGGGATTTCGACAAAATAGTCTTCCGACAAGAAGCCGGCATTGCGGATGAATTTCTTGGGAAGAAAGTCTTCCGTGGGCTTTGTGTCCTTTTTGGATTTCTTGTCCGCAGCCCCGGTCGACTGACTCTCCTGCTTGGCTTTTTCCGCGGCCGCCTCTGCTGCATTCCCCGGATCGTATTCGATTTCCTTCCAAGCTGTATCGAGAACCAATGTGTCCTTTGTCTTCTTCTCAAGGCCCGGACCAAAAAGGATCAAAAGCGCAATGATCAGCGTGGAAGAAACGGCTATACCGATCGAAAGGTAGCGGCGCGACATCACTCGTCTCCCACAAACCTGCGCCGGCGCCTGTAGACCGCAATGGCCGCCGCGAGCGCCACAGCCGTGCCCACCGGGAAGAGGAGCATACCCAGGAGCATGTTACGGAACTTGAGCTCGTCGGTCACTTGGATACTCCGGCTCTCCCGCTTTTCCGGGACGAGTGCTGCTGCCAAGGGGCTTTCCGTGAGCCATGAGAGAGTGTCCGTAGCCAATATGATGTTTCGCTGGTCCGTGGGGAACGTCAACCCGTACTCCGTCATCCAGCCCACGCCGGCATAGAGAGCGATCTTTGGCGCATCCGCTTTGGCGTCCTTGTCCTGTTTCTTGTCAGCCGGCTTTTCGCCGGGTTTGGGTGTGGGCGCCGGTTTTTCGATGGCGATTCCAATCGCATAACGTCCGGAAGCTTCCCCTGCATCCTTTTTTCCGTTCCGATTCGAGTCGATCACGGTGTTGAACGGGGTGTGAACGAATGCCACCGCCTGCAGGCCGGAGAGGATTCCGTCTTTTGGCGCATCCTTGTCTACTTTGCCTTCGTCGAAATAGCCCGTGTTGGGGAATACAACAAGACTCCGTCCCGCGATCGAGAGGTTCTCCGTGATTCTGTGCTTCTGCGAATTGTCGGTTACGACGACTCCGGGAAGGTTGGGTATGTGACTGAGCGTGGCCTTCTTGAAAGAAAACGGATTGTTGGGGAGCTCGCGGAGGAGCCACGAGAAATCCTCCGCGCCGTCCGGGTCTACGGCCACAAGTAGTCGTCCGTTCTTTTTCAAATAGTCGAGCACGGCCTTTTTGGCTTCTGCGCCAAAGGCGGTGGTGGGTCCGGCAATGACAACAGCGGCTGCGTCATCCGGAATGGGTCCCGGCCAGTTGGTGTTGTGATCCAGCGCCTTGATTTGGTAGTTATAGAAACGCAGCATGTTCTTCAGCGTCTCAATGCCGCCGCGTTCGTTGGCTTTATCCGTGAACGAATAACGTTCACCGTTAGAGGACGTGAAGTAGATGTTCTTTTCCGGCGATGCCACCTGAATGAGG
>JACPZR010000031.1 GCA_016195395.1 Spirochaetia bacterium | reverse complement strand
GGCGACAGCGCGGTCCTTCTGTCCCGTTTCCTCCAGGCTGCGCCCGTGCATGAAAGTCTCGCGGTTGTTCAGCTGGTTCAAGGTATCGAACGTCTTCACAGCCATCGCGTACTGGCCCGCCTCATAATAGGCGCGCGCTTTGTCGCGGTCGTCTTTGTATTTCGTTTGAATGTCTTTGTCCGTCTCTTCCCCGGCCGAAAGCATGGCCAGAAGGAGGGATGCGTTCTCCGCGTAGTGCGTACCCTTGTAGTCGTCTTTGACGGTGACCAATCTCCGCTTTGCTTCATCAATATCGCCCAGAAGCGCCAGGCAGTAGCCGTAGTGTAAGAGCGCAAACGCCTGGTTGTCCCCGCTTTCCGTTTTCAAACGGGCTTCCAGTTCCGCGTACGCTTTCGACGCCTGCTCAAAGTTGCGTTGTCTCTCCTGAAAAAAGGCGTATTCCAACAGGATCAATTTCCCCTGGTCTTCTTCTAATGAAAGAGTGGACTTGAGGCTGATCCGTCTGATCAAGTTTACTGTGAAAAGCCCCATCCGCTCCATTGGATCGAGCTTCATGGTCGACGCTTCCTGCCGCGAGTTCAGCACGCCGCTTTCCAGCACCTTCATTTTCATCTCAGTACCGATGTCATCGCTCTGTTTGCGCGCCATCTGCTTGAACCGGGCCTTGAGCATCCGGGACGACAATTCATAGTTCAAGAGCTGGTCCCGCATGATCTGAAGCCGCAGTTCCAGCATAGTCACGCGCAGAATTCCCTGGGACGTGACCGCAAAGCCGAGCATCACGAACAAAAGCGCGACAAAGGAGAGGACCCGTCTCACGGAAGCTCCACGGCCACCACGGAAACGTCGTCCGTATATTCATGGGCAAAGCCGGCCAGGGTCTGGCCCAGCAATTCCGCGATCTCCGCGGCCCCTTTTGCGCCGTTGTCAGCCACTATCTTTTCGACGCGCTCCATGCCAAACTGTTCTCCAGAAGCATTGTTTGTTTCGGTTAATCCGTCAGAATACAGGACTAGCCTGTCCCCGGGTTTGGTCTTGATCATACGGGCTTCGTATTCCACCCCGTCGATCATCCCCACCGGCGGCCCCCCTTTCTCAAGCAGAACCAGCTGCCCGGTGGTCGGCCGGACAAGAATGGGAGGCGGGTGCCCTGCATT
>JACPZR010000544.1 GCA_016195395.1 Spirochaetia bacterium | reverse complement strand
GGATTCTGGCTGGGACTCAGTGCCGCCGCGGGTTATGGGTATGCCCTTTTTCTTGCCTATCATGTGAACGACACGCCGGTCGCGGACGCTTTCCGCCGTTCGCCCGTGGCGGCGTCCGCGGTATTGCTGGGCCTTGCTTTTCTCATCGGCTACACAGTGTACTCGGCGGTCCGCCAGCACCATACCACCGTTGACATCTGCGACGGGCTCAAGGCATTGCGCATCTTCAGAGCCTACAAAGATTCCATAGAGACAGTCCAATCCCTCCAATGGATGCAGGAAGGAATCGGCGCGTTTCTCAATCTGGGACTCTCTGGATTGATCTCCGTGTCGAACGATGTCGTGGACCGCATCACAGAAGAGAAAATCAAGAACGCACTGGGCCGATTTGCCGCTGAATCTGCGGTTGAATTTGCGGGAAGAATTCTCTTGATCGGCCTCACTCTTTTTCTTCTGCGCGGTCACTTCACTCTTCTGCCGTAAACGGAAAATGCTTGCGTGGAGCAGAAGCCGGCGCCGTCCTCCGCATATGCTGGTCTCATGCTTCGCGAAATCCTGCTCCAAAGAATCCCCGCGGTGAAATCTCTGCAGTCGAAAACCAAATGGAAACCAGCTCTTCTTCTCTCAACGGTGCTTTTGTTGGTCTTCGCCGGATTTAGCGGAGGCAGCTGTGTGTCTTACCTCTTCCAGGCCGGCTGCGGACAAGCGTCGATCCTGTGGGCAAGGCGGCCGGTGGAAGAAGTGCTCAACGACCCCGCCACGACACCGGAGATCAAGAAAAAGCTCAAACACGTTGAGGAAGTGCGTCGGTTCGCAGAGCGTCACCTGGGCTTGAACGTCAACAAGACATTCACGCAGTACAGTTCCATCCCGCGCGATCACGTGGCATATAACGTTACAGCGGCCAAAGAACTGGCGCTTGAAGCCAGAACGTGGTGGTTTCCGATCGTAGGCCGCGTGCCGTATCTGGGCTTCTTCAAGCGCGCCGATGCTGAAACACTCGCTTCGGAGCTGCAGGCACAGGGATGGGATTCAAAAGTTCAGGATGTAACCGCCTACTCTACGCTCGGCTGGTTTGATGACCCTCTGATTTCCTCGCAAATGCGTCTTCCAGAAACCTACCTCACCGGTCTCATCATCCATGAATCGGCGCACGCCACTCTCTGGTTCAAGGGCGACGTGGACTTCAACGAATCCTTTGCCTCTTTCGTGGAAGAGGAAGGCTCGCTCGAATACTACGCGGAAAAGGAAGGGCCGGACAGTCCTATCCTGAAAAGACGCGCCATGCGCAAAGATGAAGTCAAACGCATAACGCAGATTTTCAGAAAGACAACAGGCGCTCTTGATGCGCTCTACAAATCATCGGCGGACGATGCAACAAAACGGCGGGAAAAAGCCCGCATCATTTCAGACATGAAAATGGAGTTCAAGCGGCGTGCCGGTGAATTTCAAACGCTGCGCCTGGAGGCTTATGCTGATTCCACGTACAATAACGCGGATTTTCTGGCTTACAGACGTTATGAGTCCGGTTCGGATTTCTTCAAAGATGAATTCACCAAGAATGGGAAGGACTGGACACGCTTCTTCAACGCGATGAAGGCGCTGGACGCAAAGAGCGCATCGGAACGGCGGGCGCTCCTGGATCAGTCGCCAGCCGCAAAATGATATCATATTGATCATTTTGCGACATTAGTGAAAAGTAAAGATTTCTTACGGAATAGGATTGACCCCTTCCCCCCCTCCAACTTTTCTGTCCGGCGATGAGTTCTAACGACTTAATCTTCCTGATGGGCTCGGCCTTTAGGGGAGCCATGGATCTCATTCGCGCGGGCATGCCGCGCAAAGACAAACAATCCACACTGGCGCTCTCCATCTTGGTTCACGTAGACAAGAAGCCCGGAGTGTCCCAGGGGGAACTGGGCCGGCTCCTCCGCCGTGATCCCATGACCATGAGTCAGGCCGTGCGCGCCCTTCAGGCTTCCGGACTCGTAACCAGCCAGCCAGATGATGAAGACAGACG
>JACPZR010000543.1 GCA_016195395.1 Spirochaetia bacterium | reverse complement strand
GGCGATTTCTGATCCCCCGTTTTCTTGCCCGCCGGCTTCTTGCCTTGAGATTCTTTGGACTCCTTCACCTTTGCATCGGTCTTTGCTGCCGGCTGACTCTCTTTGGCGCCGCCCGTTTCTTTCTTCACGGACTCGGCCGGGTGGGCCTCCGCCGGCTCCAGTTCAACAACCACATAATCTTCATCGGGGTGAACAGCGGCGGCAACGTTAGACGGAAGAGTCCACGGAGTGGTTGTCCACACAAGGAGACTTGTGTGCGCGCCAAACTTCTGGCCATCCAATTCAAACTTCACAGTGAGCGACGGGTCTTCCACCGTCTTATAACCTTGCGCCACTTCGGCGTCTGACATTGTGGCTCCCATCACCGGATCAAAAGGAACCACCTTGTAGTCGCGGTAGATGAGGCCTTTGTCCCAGATGATCTTCAGAAGCGACCAGACGGACTCGATATAATCGTTGTCCATTGTATAGTAGGCATCTTCGTAATCCACCCAGAAACCCAGGCGTTCACTGAACTGGTTCCAAGCGTCTACATAACGCTGTACGGACTTGCGGCAGAGCTCGTTGAACTTCTCGATGCCGTACTTGGTTTCAATCTCCAACTTGGACTGGATCCCAAGCTCCTTTTCCACCTCGCGCTCTACGGGAAGGCCGTGACAGTCCCAGCCCGCTTTCCGCGGCACCCACTCGCCCTTCTGCGTATGAAATCGGACATAGATGTCTTTGAAAACGCGGGACAGAACGTGGTGAATTCCGGGCTTTCCGTTGGCCGTGGGCGGGCCCTCAAAGAAAATGAAAGGTGCTCCATTCTCGGCGGCTTCCACGCACTTGTGATAGATGCGGTGGTCCTTCCAAAATTCAAGGATTGCTTTCTCGCGGTCCGGAGCGCGGCTGGATGATTGGGAAACGTCACGAAACGCCATGATGAAGACCCAATCGTGGAAAAGAGCCTATACGACAAGGAGGAAACGACGTTCTATTTCTCTCCATAGAGCACGGCGTACTTTTTGTAAAGTTCGGGGCCAATGCCGTCTTTGATGATGGATGCGTAGACATTGGCGGAAGGACGCGGCGTGCGCTTGAAGCCCGCTTCATAGTCGATGGCCACAAGGCCAAAGCGCGCCTCAAAGCCCTCCGCCCACTCAAAATTATCCATGAGCGACCAATGAAAGTAGCCTTTGACGGGAACCCCTTCCCCTATGGCCCGGCCCATTTCTGCAATGTGTGTCACCAAAAGCTCCTGGCGGTAGTAGTCGTTCGATGAGCTGTCTGCCGTTCCATTTTCCATCACGTAAATGGGCTTCTTGTAGCGGCCAAATGTCTCTACGAGAATATCGTGAAATCCCTTGGGGTAATGCGCCCAGCCCAGTTCGTTGATTCGTTCCGACAAGTCGGCCTTGTCCGCCATGAGGACTTTGAACTGTTTCGGGGAGGTGATGTCGGAAAGAATGTAGTGTCTTCCATAGTAATTGATCCCAACATAGTCCATCGAGCCTTTGAGCCCCGGGATCTCCTCGGAGTAGCCGGTATTGGTCACGCGCAGCGTCCCCGACTGCAGGGCGTCCAACAGATCCCAGATGAACGCCTGCTCCACTTTTGCCGCGAGGATGCGGTCGAGGGGGGCGTAGTTTCTGTAGGCTTCAAACGCGCGCGTGTGCATGGTCAACCCCACTTCCGCCGACGGGTTGGCTTCGTGGAGGATCTTGTAAGCCGTCGCATGCGCTTTCAGGAGGGCGGTGAATACCGGGATAACGTCTTCCATCCGCTTCCGCTTTTCCAGAGGCGGGTGTACCCCTTCCATGTATCCGGCGTACAGAAACACCATCGGTTCATTGAGCGTGCACCAGTGATGCACCTGCCCGCCCCAGCGCGCGGAGACAGCGCGCACAAAGCGCTCAAAGTGATCGAGCGCATCATCCCGTTCCCATCCCCTCTTTCCATTCTTCTCGCGCCAGAACCAGGCGGGGGTGCTGAAGTGAAACAACGTTACAGACGGGGTCAGATGATTCTTCTTGAGCGCCGCAAAGATCCCATCGTAATAAGCTGCGGCAGCGGGGTCGGGTTCTTTCATGTCCTCGCGCGGAAAAAGCTTATCCCATGCGATGGAAAATCGGTACGCGTTATTCCCCAAGGATGCCGCGTAAGCAAGATCCTCCGTATACATCTCATTGAAATTCGTCTTTCGGAACACGACGGACTTGGACCAAGCGCCCAGATTGCGTATGTGACCCGGCTTGGCCTCTCCCGGCCCGATCGATTCAAAGCGGTTGTTCTTCAAAACATCTGATACAAAGGCCTGCCAGTTTGAGTCCGGAGTCTCCTCGATCTGTTCCGCAGCGGTGGCGGTGCCCCACAAAAAATCGCGCGGGAAGGTCATTGTACTTTTGATTTCAACCGCCGATAAACGACGCGGACTCCGGCCGTTGCCGCAGGATGATGCGAGAATTGTGAATACGGTCAGGGTAAGCAACGCCGCGGTGAAACGAGAAGACATTCAGCTGAGGTCCCCCGCGGACGCTCGTTCCGTCAAGAGGAAAGCGGAAGGCCGGCGGCGAACGGTTTCACCAATTCCTGGCTCTTCTTCCATAGATGCCGGGCCGAGTCCAAATCCAGCGCGTGAGCTGCGGGGTTGACTTCTTTCAAGTCAGAAAAGTACTTACCCGTTTTTCCTTGAAGCGACGGGTCCGTCGCAACGAACAAAAGATTCCCGTGTCCGTCCGCGACATCGACTCCCGATGCGCCGGGGAAGCCTTCCTTGAGGAGCTTCGTTGCAATCACGCCCGGATGAAGCGAGTACGATTCCACGCCTGTGCCCGCCAGACGGCGTGCTAATTCATTTGAGAACAAGACGTTCGCGAGCTTCGACGCGGCGTACGCGCCGTATCCTGAAAAGTCGTTTTCCATCTGGAGATCGTCAAAGTCCAACTTCCCCCGGTTGTGCGCCACCGAACTCACGGTCACCACGCGCGAAGGAGCGCTGGCTTTCAGAACGTCCAAGAGAGAAAGAGTGAGAAGAAAGTGCGCCAGGTGATTCACGGCGAATGACATCTCAAACCCGTCGGCACTGAGGACGCGGTCTTTCATAAAGACGCCGGCGTTGTTTACAAGCACATCCAGTCGCTTTGTGTGCGCCAAAACGTCCTGGGCCAGTCCCTTGACCTGTGACAGAGAGGACAAGTCGGCCGTGAAGCCTTTGGCGCTGCCTCCGGATGCCGCAATCAGTCCGCACACTTCATCCACTTTTTGCTTTGACCGGCCGTGTACGAGCACATGCCAGCCGCCGCGGGTCCCCAATTCCAAAACCGCCTCACGGCCTATGCCGTCCGTGGCGCCTGTTATCAAGATTACTTTGTCCGGCATACGTCACCCTTCCTCGAAAAACCAAAGCAACATAAGCGGAGTAACGGGACCCTGGCGAGCCAAAAAAATGGATTTAGTGATTGATCAAACGCTGGAAGCAGGATAGAGGTTGTCATG
>JACPZR010000542.1 GCA_016195395.1 Spirochaetia bacterium | reverse complement strand
GCGCAAAACATCCCAGATAGAGAATTCCGGGCGTTGCCTGCCCCATCTCTTTCAGCAGCGCGCATTCACGGTAGGCCTTGTCCCATTTTTCGGCTTTGACAAGGGCGCCGATATTGGCTTCGTCAGCGCGGGTCATTTGGCGCCCGCGATCTTTTGAATAAGTCCCAGAAGTCCCAGGCGGTATCCGTCGGGGCCAAAGCCCACGACGAGGCCCGCCGCCACGTCGCTCAAGTAGGAATGCTGTCTGAATGTCTCGCGGGCATATACGTTCGAGATGTGCACTTCCACAAAAGGCAGTCCCGCGGCAAGGAGCGCATCACGAATCGCGATCGATGTGTGGGTATACGCGCCCGCATTGATGAGTATCCCGCGGGTGCCGTCGCCATGCGCCTCGTGAATTCTGTCCACAATCGCACCCTCATGGTTCGACTGAAAAAAGGAAAGCTGCGCTTCCAAAGGGAGGGCCTGCTCACGGAGCATGCTGTGGATCTCGTCGAGGGTTGTGGTTGTGTAGTGAAGACTCTCCCGTTTCCCGAGCATGTTCAGGTTGGGTCCCTGGATCACTAGAATCTTCATGAACGTAGAAAAACCAGCCGGGGCTCTGCGTCAACTCAAGCCAGGGGCGTGTTCAACCGAAGCGACGGGCCTGTTCCTGCCACACGGAACGGAAGAGAGCGGGATCCACGGCGCACCCATAGCGGGCGCGGCCCAGTCCTTCCAAAAGCACAAAACGTGTGGTCCCGTGCTCCGTCTTCTTGTCGTATTTCATGTGGGCCAAAAGGTCGCCCGCCGCAAGACCCGCTGTGTCCATGGGCAGCTTCATGTCAGACAGGAGCGCGAGCATTGTGTCAAAGTCCGCGCCGGAAAGCCCGGCTGCTTCCCGCGACAATAGAAGCGCTGTAACCAACCCTCGAGAGACCGCCTCGCCGTGACTGAAAGCCGAAAGTCCCGTCACAGATTCGATGGCGTGGGCCGTGGTATGGCCCAGGTTCAGCACCGCCCGCAGTCCCTCTTCTTTCTCGTCCTGTGCCACAACGGCGGCTTTTACTCCGATCGATTCAATCACGGCGCGCCGGAGCTCGGCGGATGTGGAGTCGGTCAGGCGGTGGCGCACACTGTGCATAAAGTCGAACACGGAGCGGTCGGGGTGAATGAAGGCGTGCTTGGCCATTTCCGCCAGTCCACACACCCATTCTTTTTGCGGGAGAGTGGATAGCGTACTGGTATTGAAATGCACAAACGCTGGATGGTAGAACGCGCCCACCATATTTTTGCCATGGTCCACATTGACGGCCACTTTCCCACCCACGCTCGAATCGACGGCGGACAAGAGCGTGGTGGGGACCTGCACAAACCGAACGCCGCGTAACAAAGAAGCCGCCACAAAACCGGCAAAGTCGCCCACCACGCCGCCGCCCAGAGCGATGATGACGGACTTGCGGTCCGCGCCTTTTTCCAGAAGCCGGTTGTAGACCGGTTCCAGGTTTCTGAAGTGCTTCTCCTCTTCCCCCTGCTTCAGCAGGATAACGTCATCCGGCTCTTTTCCTGGAAATGCCTGAGCAAGGAACGGCCGAATGACGATGTCTTCCAGCCCCTGCTGCGAGATCACGAAGGTCCGCGATGCCGACAATGCCTGAAGATCATCGGCGATCGCAAAGTCGGAACCAACAAAGACGGGATACGCGGGCGACTGGCTGGGACTGATCGAAACCGACTCTCTCACGCACGCCCCCTCTTCCTGGGTGGCGACTGCCTCCGCGCGGGACGACGACGGGTTCTTCCCCCTTTGAGTCGGTCCAAGGCGGCTTCCGCTGCAGCCTGCTCGGCGCGCTTCCGCGATGTTCCGCTCCCCCGGCCGATCTCCTCTCCGTTTACAATGACTTTGACGCTGAACTCTTTTTTGTGATCGGGGCCGCTTTCAGATACGATCTCGTAATAAGGCGTTACGTGCGTCTGCTTTTGAATCCACTCCTGCAGCGTGGACTTGGAGTCCATTCCACCCCGCTCCGAATCGTGCACACGTGAAATCCGTTCAGGAAAAAGACGAAGCAGAAATTTGCGGGCCCCCTCCAGACCACTGTCCAAGTAGATGGCGCCGATCAGGGCTTCAAAGGCATCCGCAAGAATAGAGGGGCGGGTCCGGCCACCGCCCACATCGGCCCCGCGGCCCATGCGTATGACGTCACCAAGTTCAATCACACGGGCAATGTCAGCGAGCGCGGCCTCTGATACCACGGCTGATTTCATCCGCGCGAGCTCGCCTTCCGCGGAGTGCGGAAATGCGCTGTAGAGGTAATCGTTAACAACAAGACCCAACACCGAGTCTCCCAGATACTCCAGGCGCTGGTTGTCACGCTCCGCTCCGCCCGACTCATTGAGAAAAGATCGGTGGGTGAGAGCCTCTTCAAATAATTCCGCATTCCCGGGCTTGACCGACAAGCGCTTCAGAAAAGCCGCAACGCCGGCATCAATCGACGGACGTTTCTTCCGGAAAAGTGACATCGCTTTGACTGGTCCGGCGCGGCTTGGCGGGTCAACTAGTATTCGCTGTTCTGAACGGTGCGATCGCAGGGCCGCGATGCCAAAAAAAAAGGCCGGCTGTTACGCCGGCCTTGTCCTGATACCGGAGTT
>JACPZR010000541.1 GCA_016195395.1 Spirochaetia bacterium | reverse complement strand
GGCGACTGGATCAAGGTGGATGGAACGTACGGCGAGGTCAAGCAGATCGGCGTGCGTGCCGTGCACATTGTCACCACCTACGACAACGAGGTCATCATCCCGCATTCGCGGCTGTGGTCGTCGAGCATTTCGAATTCCACCAGCGGCAGCCACAGCGTGCTTTGCGTGGCGGATTACTATTTACATCCCGACCACGACGCCGAGGCGGTTCGCCAATGCCTCGCGGAAGTGGCGGGGACCAGCGCTTACCTGATGCCGGAAACGAAAATCAATGTGGTGGTGCGCGAAAAGCCCTGGGGCACGCACTACAAAATAAAAGCCTACGTGAAGGAAAGCCGCGAGCAGTTCGATTTCGTGACCGACCTCACCGTTCGCGGCAAAGCCGCGCTGCGGATCATGGGCCTGCGTTTCGCGCAAGCGCCCTATGCCGAAGTAGGTTGATTGCGATTTTCCGCGCTCACGCCTGCAAGCGTCCGGGCGCGCAATATTTATATATGGGATCAGTCACTATTTGCTTTTTTCATCCGGGAATCCGTTCAACCGGCAGGCATATATCGATGTGGTTCAGCCGGTAGTTCGCATTGACCTTGAAAGTAGGGTCGTGAAAGTAGGGTCAGACACCACTTTCTAGCAAAGCGTCCGCGGATTCAACCGAGATATCTCACTCCGATCCGCAACACTCCTTTCTGGATTCAGCGGCTGCGGTATCCACGGCGCGCACCCGCGTCGGGCTCGCCTTATTTCGCGGCAAACCGTTTCTCGAAAATCCCCAGGTAATGTTTCCAGCCGCCATCGTGCGCCTTGCCGAATTCGTCGTCGGGCAGGTTGGCGTGGACCAGTGTGAGCAGCGTGTCGTCGCCTTTCTTTTTGAGGGTGACGGTGACGAGGGATTCCAGCCCGCGCGTGTGCCGCGACATCCAGGTTTGCTGGATTTTGCTGCCGCGTTCCAGCACGGCGAAGCGACCGAAGTGCGGAAGCTCCTCGCCCTTGTCGCTGATGTGTCTG
>JACPZR010000540.1 GCA_016195395.1 Spirochaetia bacterium | reverse complement strand
GACGTGGCCGTAATGCTCAAAACCGCGCGCGATCATGAGTTCACAGAGCGCGTGATCGACAAAATCACCACGCACGAAACGCGCTTTTTCAGGGATGAAAGCATTTTTGACGCCCTGGTTCTGCAGATCATTCCTGAGTGGCTGGAGCGGAAGGGAGCGGGGCCTGTACAGCGGGGCGAAAGTCCCCTCCACATCTGGTCCGCGGGCTGCTCAACCGGACAAGAACCCTATTCCATTGCGATCATGATCCGCGAGAAATTCCCGGCTCTTGCAGGCATAACGTCGATCCTCGCAACAGACATCAGCGTACACACTCTCGTCAAGGCCGAGCGCGGATGGTTTTCGTCCTTTGAAGCAGACAGAGGGATTCCTCCACATATTCTGTCCCGGTATTTCGACGCTCATGAAGGCGGGTATCTGGTAAAGCAACATGTGCGCGATATGATTCAATTCAAAAAGCACAACCTGATCGCAGATCCCTACCCTGCGGGTATGGACATTGCTCTGTGTCGAAATGTGTGTATCTACTTCACTGAGACACAGAAACGGGGCATTTTCGAACGCCTCGCAAGGTCCCTCAAGGTGGATGGAACGTTGATACTAGGAACCGCGGAGTCACTGGTGAACTTCTACTCAAACTACGTCTTGAGAGAGTGCGGCCTTGCCCGCTACTACGAAATCAATACCAGCAATGTTACAATGTTTAACGGTGTGAAGAAATAACAAAGAGGTGCAACATGAGTGCGACAATTCTGGCAGTAGATGATTCCGAGACAATGCAGAACATGGTTCGGCAGGTATTGGAGCTTGGCGGTTTCAGAGTCATTCTGGCCGTTGACGGCAGAGATGGTCTGGAGAAATTCAAGGCCAACGAAATCCACGCGGTGATTACAGACGTAAATATGCCTGTGATGAACGGCCTGACGTTGATTTCCGAAATCCGGCGCATTGACGCCGACATTCCCATCGTCACGTTGACCACAGAATCGGAAGAAGCCATGAAGAAGCGCGGGGAAGATGCCGGAGCCAACGGCTGGATCGTAAAGCCATTCCGTCCCGCCCAATTCCTGGACGTTGTCAGACAGCTGGTAGGCTGATCATGGGCGCCCCACTTACGCAGTATATGGCCATGGAAACGGTCCGTACAGAGGCTCGGATTTTGTGTTTGGATTCCGATCAAGCACATCTCCAAGACATGCGGTCGATCCTTGCTGACAACGGGTATCAATCGGAGTGCACGCTGACTCCGGGGCGCGCCCTCGAAGTGATGGCGGTGACGCGCCCTGACGTCATCCTGACAGAGATAGAATTCGCGGAACTGGAAGGGTTCGAGGTGCTGCGCGCGCTGCGCCGCATTGATCCAGGAGCCGTCATCGTTGTGATTACCTCCAAGGAACGAGAGCCGAATCCTGACCGTCCGCTGGGGCTTATCTTTGAGTACATTGAAAAGCCTGCAACTCCCGCTGTTCTCCTTTCTCACCTGCGGAAGGCCGTGGCCTTTGCCCACGAGAAGCGGCGGATGCTCGGGATTGGCGCGCACTCGAATGAAGACCGCCTGAGAAGCAAGCTCGAATGGTTGATCTGGAAAGAGAAACGACAGATGAGCAGCCGGAACGCCTCCGAAACACTGCTCCTCAAGAATATCAAGCACTCCATGTCACAGGGCCTGGGTTTTGGAGGCATGCTCACGCAAATTGAACTTTTGGAAATGATGGCAAAGAAGGAAGGCGGCAACATCACAATTCCCGCGCAGGCATTTGAGACACTCTTGGCCGCGTCTCTGGATATGCGGGAGTGGCTGGACAAGCTGGACCACGTCGTGGACGTTCTTGGCCGGCGCTTTGGCACCGCAGCCATGAGCGGGGACGACTTCACGACGGGCATCACCGAGTCCCTGGCTGCCGTTGAACGCTTCCGCAAGATTAAGAATCAGACGATCATCTCCGCCGATATTGACTTCCCGCACGATATCAGCTGTTCCAAAGAAGTCTTCTGTTTTGCTCTTCGCGAATTGCTGACGAACGCGTTCAAGTACTCACCCGAGAACTCAAACATCCATCTGATGAAATTCCGCACCGGACACGACGTCACGATCTCCATCATCAACGACATT
>JACPZR010000521.1 GCA_016195395.1 Spirochaetia bacterium | reverse complement strand
TGCAGCAGCCAGAACAGGCATGCGGCCGCGGTTTGAAATACTATATGAATCTAAACTAGTTGAAGCGGGCCGCCCGGCTCTGGCTGTGGACTCTCTGCTCAAATGGCAGCTCTCTGGCAGCGACGAAGAAGCGCATATTGGATACAATATGCCTTGGTCGGGATGGGTGAAGACACGAATGATTACGGCCGGATGGGTGGGGCTTGTGATCGCGGGCGTTGCGCTCCTTCTCCTTCTCTTGATTGCGGTGGGTGTGGGTGTTCTTGTTTGGAAAGCAATCACACGCCGCCCGGAGCCGCCCGCCAAAGAAAAAACGGACATGGACCAGACCGCGGATGCGGCGACCAAGCCGCAAGGATTGGAACACCCGGAAGGACTGCTGGTGGCTGAAGAGGATCTGGTCGAGAAAGAAGAAAGGGAAGCGGAAGGACTCCTTGATTACGCAGCCAGCGGCTACGCGTTATCCGGCAAGCCGTCAGAAAAGTTTGTGAGAGACTATTCGTATGCGCTTCTTCAAACAGCGCTCAAAGATGCAGACTCCTACAAAGAGGCGGCTCTGGTGCAGCGGAAAGACGGACGGGAAGCCAAGCGATACGATCTTTTTCTTGAATCCACGGTAATCGGCCGCGGACGTTATGCGCACGTCCGTCTGAATGACAGCACCGCGTCGGCCGTGCACGCAAAAATACGCAAAGTGGAAGGCAAGTTTGTCCTGTACGACATGATGAGCGGCGCAGGCGTTACCCTCAACAAAAAGAAACTTCTCCGCCCCCGCGCGCTCTCTGACGGAGATGAGTTTGTGGTGGGGCATACCGTATTTCGTTTTGAGGGGAAAGTGTGACGCTCAAACCCGCGCGCCCTGCGTTCGTGATTCTGACGCTCTGCGCTGTTCTATGGATTTCGGGCGCGGTGTTCGGCGGATGCTCGTTTCATCCCGACTGGGTCCATACCCTGCCGGACGCCGCCAAAGGCAGCACACTCGATGACGTCGCCATGCTCCCCGGCATTTACGACCGTCCCGTGTTCTCCAGATTCGGCATTGCCAACAAGCGGGCGCGGTCCGGAGGGCGT
>JACPZR010000520.1 GCA_016195395.1 Spirochaetia bacterium | reverse complement strand
GGATGTCCGTGCTTTCCGGCCTTGTAGTTCACATTCCGTTTTCCCAGGTCTTCTTCCATTTTCCCACGCCGCGTTATACGCGCTTTGCGAAATGGATGATGGTGGCCCAGTACACGATTTCCGGGCTCGGCACCATTTTCTTCATGCACGCCACGCTTTCGCGGGACACGTACTACCTTTTTGCCGGCCACAATTGGGACTTCGATTCCGATGATTTGAGCCGGATGGTGGGCGCTCTGATACTTTTGAACATCGTCATCCTTCTCATCAGCGGCATTGTGCATTTGGTTCTGCGGAAAGAACACAGGCTGCCCGTTGGCGGACTTCTTACAGGATTCTTTCTGGCAGTGGGACCCACATCGGTTGCGAATATCCTGAGCCGTGACGGGCTTCTGGCGCGGGATATTTACCAGACCATTCTCATTCTGGCGGCCATTTCCGGTTACTTCGTTGCGCTCGTTGTGTACTTCAATCACGCGCGCGAGAAGACGAGCTTCATGTTGAAGATCATGGGCGTCAGCCTTGTAACGTTCATGCTCGTGATGGCTTTCGTGTGTTTCTTCGCATTCCAAGACAAAGAGGACGCGTACGATTCCGTGAAAGCGGAGCTCGCCTCCCACCTGGCCGGAGACTCAACCTACGACGCTTTGGACCTTGACTACCTCATTGCCTTTGACCGCGCAAAGAAGAGCATCCGCGTGCTGCGTCCCACGGCGGACATGACAGAAGATACTTTCTCGGAAGGCACCATGGACATGGTCAACACTTCCGCGTACGAAAGGATCCGTCGTCTCCGCCCTGAAGCATGGAAGAAGGATCTTCCAGCGGTCCTCGACGGCAATCCTCCCGAGTTCTCCGGCTACCGCGCGCTCCTGATGGACCTGTCCCAGAGAGTGGAAAGTCCGCGGGAACTCCTCGCAGCCGTCGATGCCCTTTCCACTACGCTCCGTTATCGCGCGCTCAAAGTAAAAGAACTTCCCGATAAGACGTTCAGGGTCTCTCTTTCCAAGTATCTGTTATCACTCCCGCCTGCCTTGAAGCCGCTTGCGGGAGCGCTGCAGGCATTCCTGGACCAGAACCAAGGAATGGAGGGCCGGGAACTCAAGCATCACGCCGTGGCTTTCTTCACGCCCTTCCGACCGGAGGGAGAGCGGCACTATCGGAGTGGGGCCAACAGTCATCACTATACGGCCTTTTTGAAAGTGGATGCCCGTCATGATGTGGTCTACGAAGCCGGGTTTTCGTATCTCGCGTACCGAAAGTTTGTTCAAAAAACGGGAACCAAGCTGATGCTGATCTTCATTGCCATTGTGGCCGTGGTGGTGCTTGGGTTCCGACTCTTCTTCCTTGGCGCCTTGGTGCGTCCCTTGGAGTCGCTCTTGGAGGGCGTCCGGAAAGTCAATAAAGGCGATTTGGAAGTGGAGGTGGCTGTCTCGCTTCCCGACGAGATAGGTTTTC
>JACPZR010000506.1 GCA_016195395.1 Spirochaetia bacterium | reverse complement strand
TCAGGCGATCGTCCGGAAAGCGGGCTTGGACCGT
Organism: Spirochaetia bacterium; assembly: GCA_016195395.1. Next base: position 7,104 of record JACPZR010000506.1, on the reverse strand, counting down.
TTCCTTGAGCCCCGGCGAGTAGCGGAAGCCCCCCAGCGAAATCCAAGCGACGTTGTCCGGTCGAATCCGCGAGAATATGCGGTCTATCAGGGCGTGATACTCTTCTTCCCAGCCGTCGAAATGGATGACCGGGTCCAGGTGAAAGGCGATGCGGTAACCCGCGGCTTGGACTTTTTCCGCCGCAGCCAGTCGCTCCTCAAGGTCAGCCGTCCCCTCCTCCACCTCTTGGATCACCCGCGGTGGGTTGACAGACCAAGCCACCACCGTCCGTCCGTTGTGATGCGCGTCGAGGATTCCGTCTACGTTAGCCGACTTGGTTTTGAGTTCCAGCGTTGCATTGGGAAGGCCTGCAAAATGTTCCACAAGCGCGCGGGAGATTCCGGTCAAATCCTCAAGCGCCAGGGAGTCCGTGTACTCGCCGGTCCCAATTCGGAATTGAAACTTCTTCCCCGAAATCTTCTGGTCGATCTCGCGAAACAAATCTTCCAGATTGCCGAACACTGTCATCAAAGGATTGTTCACGAAACTTTGCAGATAGCAGTAATGACAGTCGAACAGGCAGCCCACGCCGAAGTTGATCACAAAGTACTGACAGCAGACCATGCCATCCGACCCCGGACACGACGACACAAAACGACCGGGGAATTTGTATACCAAGAGGGAGTCTTTCTCCGTCCGCGCGCCTCCTTTGATGAAGTCATCGAGGATGGCCCGGCCGCTGGGGACAATTTCGATCTTCGCCGACGAGGGAACCCGGGCAATCACGTTCCGACCAATCGCGCTCTCCACCATGTCTTCCTCAATGTATATGCGGCGAATTTCCCGGGATGTGAGCATGTGAAAGAGTGTCCTACAAACGATCCTGCTTACTGGAAGAAGAACCGGGGTTCAATCTGAATGTCCGTTTTAACCGAGTTGGCCACGAAACACTGATCATGGGCCTCGCGGACAAGGCGGATGGCAGTGGCCCTGGTCTGCTGGCTGTCCGCACCTTCAAAGGTGACCATCGGGGTGAGCTTCACCACGGCAATGGTCTGATGCCCTGCGCTGTCTTTTCCCAAAAAGGCCTCAGCGTCATCGCGGTAGCTCAGGATGCGCATATTGTTCTGGTAGGCAAGATAGAGATATGTCAACATTTGACAGCTTGCAAGAGAACAGAGGAAGAGTTCCTCGGGATTCACGTATTCGGGGTTACCTCTGTAAGCCGGCGCAGAGGACGCATGCACATCGAGCTTGCCGGCAACAATGACACGATGGTCCCGTGAAAAATCACGCACCGTTTCACCGCCACTCCGTTTCCAAACAACTTGAGATCGGAACGTATCCATGCCACGTCCTCCCGTGTCAGACTCTGCGGGGTGGCAGAGACTCCGTCAAGTGCGTTCTTTGGTCTCTACGCCGCGTTCGCCGGCGATGATGGCCACCGCAGGCCGCACACTGACAGCGGAAAAGATGCCGTTATCCAAAACCCCTGGAATCACGTTGATCTGCCGCTCCAGCGCCTGCGGGTCCCGAACGTCCCATTTTGCGTCCAGAATGATGTTTCCATTCTCAGTGATGACCGGCCCGTCCTTTTTGACAGCCATCCGCATCACCACGTCCTGACAGCCGAGATCTTTCAAGCGGGCTGTCACAAAATACGCAGCTGCCGGGATGACTTCCACAGGGATCGCAAAACGCGTCCCCAGCTTGGGCACCAACTTGCTTGAGTCCGCCACTACGACGAACTTCTTCGAGAGCGCGTGAACCAGTTTCTCCATTGTGTGAGCCGCCCCGCCGCCCTTGATCAGGTTCAAGTCAGGGTCGATTTCATCCGCGCCGTCAATGCTGACGTCGAGGGCATCCACAAGCGGGATGGGAACCACGTTTAAGCCGGCTCCGCGGGCCAAAAGCAGCGACTGGTACGACGTTGTAACGCACTGAATCAGGAGTTTCTCTTCGCGCATGCGGCGACCCAGCTCCTGGATCACAAAGGCCGACGTGGAGCCTGTGCCGAGGCCCACACGGTCTCCGCTCTTCACGTAGGCGGCCGCAGACAACGCTGCGGATCGCTTCAGCTCTGCATTTGAATCTGCGCTCTTCACGATGGACGTCTCCTGATGGCGCGGAGCACTTCCGCGGCCGACACAAGCACCGGCGTTCCGGGGCCAAAGACCGCCGCCACTCCGGCCTGTTTCAAAAACTCATAGTCCGACGCAGGGATCACTCCCCCGCAGACAACTTTGATATCGTCTGCCTTCTGCTTTTTCAATTCTTGAATCAACTCCGGCACAAGTGTGCGGTGTCCGGCGGCCTGGCTCGATACACCCACCACATGCACGTCGTTTTCGATGGCCTGGCGCGCCACCTCTGCGGGCGTCTGAAAGAGACTGCCCACATCCACGTCAAAGCCCAGATCAGAGAACGCAGTGGCCACTACGTGGGCCCCACGGTCGTGCCCGTCCTGACCCATCTTAGCCACGAAAATCCTGGGACGACGGCCTTCTTCTTTGGCAAAGGCATCAATGTCCGCTTTCAGTTTCTTCCAGTCCTCTGATTCCTCAAACACGGCGCCGTACACGTTACTGATCGTCTTCACGGGAGCCTCATAACGTCCAAACACTTTTTCCATCGCCAGAGAGATTTCTCCCACTGTAGCGCGCTTGCGCGTGGCGGCAACGGCCAGCTCCAGCAGGTTCCCCGTCTTATCTGCCGATGCCTTGGTGATAGCATCCAGCGCCGCCTGGGTTTCCGCCTCATTCCTTGTGGCGCGGATTTTTTTCAGCCGCTCCACCTGGTTGATCAGCACCTTGCTGTTGTCCACAAACAACGTATCGATGGGTTCTTCGCGGTCGGGACGGTATTTGTTCACACCGACAATGATACGGTCACCTTTGTCTACCTGGGCCTGGAGTCGCGTGGCACATTCTTCGATCTTCAGCTTGGGCATCCCGGACTGAATCGCTTTGGTCATGCCCCCCATGCTCTCTACTTCCTGGATCATCTGGTCCGCCTTGGCCGCAAGGTCGTTTGTCAGGCTTTCCATGAAATAGCTGCCGCCCCAAGGGTCGATCACGTGAGGAATTCCCGTTTCCTCCTGAATGACCAGCTGTGTATTTCTGGCAATGCGGGCGCTCATGTCCGTGGGCAGCGCAATCGCTTCATCAAGGGCGTTGGTGTGAAGGCTCTGGGTGCCGCCAAAGACGGCAGCCATGGCTTCCACTGTTGTGCGGATAACGTTATTGTAAGGATCCTGCGCTGTAAGACTCACACCGCTCGTCTGGCAGTGGGTGCGGAGCAGAAGCGACTTGTCGCTTTTGGGTTGGAACGTCTTCATGTACTTGGCCCAGAGCAGGCGCGCCGCGCGGAGCTTTGCAATTTCCATGTAGAAATTCATTCCAATCGAGAAAAAGAAGGAAAGGCGCCCGGCAAAGCTGTCTACCTCACTTCCCCGTGACAGGGCCGCGCGCACATACTCAATGCCATCCGCGATGGTAAAAGCCAGCTCAATGTCGCACGTGGCGCCGGCTTCCTGCATGTGGTACCCAGAAATGCTGATGGAATTAAACTTGGGCATGTTCCGACTGGTGTAGTCGATGATGTCCGCGACGATCCGCATGGACGGTTCCGGCGGGTAGATGTATGTATTGCGGACCATGAACTCTTTCAAGATGTCATTTTGAATGGTACCGGTGAGTTTTGCGATGGGCACGCCCTGGATGACCGCGCCGTTCATCGTCATGGACACGGACATCTTCTCCAGCGGGATTCCATCAAAGAGAATCTTCATGTCTTCTACGGAGTCGATCGCCACTCCGGCTTTCCCAACGTCGCCTGTGACGCGGGGATGATCGGAGTCGTATCCGCGGTGGGTGGCCAGGTCAAAGGCCACGGAAAGGCCCATCTGACCCATGGCAAGATTGCGCCTGTAGAATGCGTTCGATTCTTCCGCGGTCGAGAACCCCGCGTACTGCCGGATGGTCCACGGGCGATGCGCGTACATCGATGTATAAGGCCCGCGCGTAAACGGGAAGAAGCCGGGCATGGAATCCAGCCCGGTCCGATTCTCGCTGCGAACGTTGTCCAAATCCGCCTGCGTGTAGAGAGGCTTGAGGGGAATGCCTTCCGGGGTTACGTGCGCGATGTCCGCGTCGCCTTTTCCGTCCAGGTCTTTCTTGAGTTTATTCTGCCAGTCTTGAAACGATGCCATGAGAGCGTCCTCTCTTTAAGTCTTCTGACAAGGGCGCGGCGGCGCGGCCACGGGTCAAGTACTCGAAAAGGCTGGAAAACCCCGACGGGACATTTGTCCCCGCACGTGTACAGTCCCGGAGCGGTGACAGCATCGGCGTGGCATACAATCAAGGCGGTTCAGAGTCAACGTCGCTGCGGTATTGTAGATCCCGTTAAACAGCAACAGGCAGACCACAAAGGACGCCAGAGCGACGCTCCATCAGGTGGCGGCGGCTGATTTCTTGCGGGCCATGGCGGCCTGCTTGCGGAAGAAGGATACCTGTTTTTCAAGCTCTGACAGGTCGAGGCAGATCATCTTCCCTTCGTCGAGTTTCATCCAGCGGGCTTTCAGGATTTCCAAAAGAAGACGCTCGTCGTTGTTGGGATCAAAGCCCACCATCTTCAGCAGGTCTTTTCCGCCGATCTCAAAGTTATAACTGGCCTTGGGTTTCACCACAACGTGCGCCTTCTCGGCGAGCGTCAGAAGCATGTCGAACAAACGGCCGGTGGGATCGGAAATCATGAGGTTGGAGAGCGTGGCCAGCTGCGGCTGCGCTTTTACCATCGTTTCAAAGTTCACTTTGTTGATGGCGAGCATGGTGGCGTTTTCCGCGACAATGGCGGAGGCGCTCCGCGGTTTGTTATCGAGAAGCGCCATTTCACCAAAGATGTCCCCCGGCTGGAGCACGGCCAGGAGCACTTCCTGCCCGTCCACCATCTTAGTGATCTTCACGCGGCCGCCCTGGATGATGTAGAGTTCACGCCCCGGTTCGTTTTCGCAGAAGATCATGTCCTCTTCTTTGTAAACGCGGTTGATGCTCGACTCGTTGACAGGGGGCGCCTTCAGGGGTTTGTTCATCTGCTGCAGACGAAGTTTTCCCATGCTGACTTTCTCGCCCTGCGGGCAGTACTGTAGATAACGCTGATACGCGTAAGCCGCGTGGTTGGGGCGCTGCTGCGCCAGGTAATACTCGGCCAGGTCAAACAAGTGGGCGGGGTCTTCTTCCACCGCGCCTCGGAACGACAGGCGGGTGATGGTAGTATCGAATGCGCGGAGCTTCGCGGAGAAAGACCGGATGATCTTCATGGCCACAGGCGCATTTTTCTGAATCAAAAGACCAAATTGATCGTTATTAACGCTGATGAGGGAAACATCGGTGGCGGCGACGACCGTTTCAATCCGACTGTGCCCGGTCATGGCGCTCTCTACCCCGAAGAAGTCCCCGGGGCCCAGCACGACTGACGCCTCTTCGCCGACAACGGGGCTGTCCTTATGCGTCTTCACCTTCCCCTGGCGGATGATGAAGAAAGCGTTCGCGTCCCGCTTGCCTTCAATGATGCAGTACGAGCCTGCCTTGAAATTGACCATTTGAAAGGCCATAGTGTGTTAGTGAAGAGGTCGCGCTGGCATGCGGGGTGGCAATAAGAAAATCAATTCTCGCCCACACCCTCTCCTATCGATTCGCGACCCTTTTCGGAGTCCCCCTCTTTTGTTGCTTCAGACTGATTCTTGTCTCTATTTTCGGCTTCCTGACGGCCGTTTTCCTTAGCCTTTCCGGAATCTTGCGAACTTCCGGGCACCAAACGCATCCCGTCTTTTTCTACCTGGGCCATGCGCGCCACTTTAGAACCCGGCCATTTGCGGATGACTTCGTCTAGTATTGAAGCACTACGGTCGGCTTCTCCCTGGTCGGCCAGGATCCTCGCTGCCCGGATGGCGGCGCCGGCGCCCCGTTCATCCCAAGGCGACTGATTGAAAGCCTTCAGGAAATACGATGCTGCTTCCTCGGGATCTCCCTCTTTCAGAGCGATTTCAGCGAGTTCCAGCACTGCATCGATCGCTTTGGGGTGGTCGCGGTAAACCAGGAGGAAGGTTTGAAATTCAGACTTGGCGCGGGCCAGATACCCGGATCCCCGGAGTTCGCGCGCATAACGGAATTGAATGTCGGCCTGCCTGGTCTTTACCGTTTGGAAGAGCTTGGCACGCTTCTCGCCGTGCGTGAGGTCCGCATCGCCGTTGCCGGTCTTGCCCGACCCGCCCGCACTGGTGTTACCGCTGGCACCCGTGCCGCCGGTCCCAGTGCCGCCCGTGGGATCTGTGGAGGGATTCCCTGCGGGATTTCCTGTATTCGACGTCGTTGTGCCAGAGCCGCCGCTGTCGTTCTTCTGGTCCGCGCTCTGCCCAAAAACAGGAAAAGCGACGGCCAAGGGCGCCGCCGCTGTAAGTGTCAGAAGGAGAAGCGTTCTAGCCGACTGCATAGTTGGCATGGGAAACAAAGGTATCAAACCAAGCTCTGTCTTGTGCGGTCACGCGGGACTCGTCAAGGGCCATTTCCTGGAAGTATTGCAGGAGGATATACAGGTGCGCCTGCTCGGCCTGCTCTTCTGTCCACTCTCCACGATCGATCCCGTAGACCGCCAGGCCGTCCTGGGAGACCATTTGGAGGAACGGTTCATCTTTACCGGTAAAGATCAGAGAAGACGAGATGAGATCAAAGTGAATCGTGTCTACGACGCGGGTAAACTCTTCGTCGGTCACCTGGAAGTAGCGGCTGCCCACTTCTGTCTGGAAGAAGTCGCCCCAGGTAACGATGTCCGGCTCTTCCCCAAAACGCTCTTTCAAGGCTTTGACTTCTTCTTCCGGAACATACTGTCGGCCCGCAAAGCGGTCCACCAGTTCTTTCAGACGGATCAGGTCGGCCAGCTTGTGACCGGTAAACTGGCCGGCTGCGATCATGTGGGAGAGTTCAGGGTTGATACCCTTGATTTCCAGACTCATGGTTAGATGGTCGGTACAAAGCGCATTTTACGGGAGGTTTTTTCGACGCGGCTCTCCCTGCACTGCGCGGGCGGGGTCCGCCCAAGGCCGCGAAACGCCGTTGCGATTCGCGGCCC
>JACPZR010000505.1 GCA_016195395.1 Spirochaetia bacterium | reverse complement strand
CGGGTCTCGTGGGCTTCCTCTCTACACACCTGATCTTTTCACTGAAAGAGCGGGGACGGTCCGTGGCCATCCTCGAAACGATCGCTTTGGCCGGCGTGTACTACAAACTCTTGAGCTTTGCCCGCGCGTCGGAAGACACGTTTCAAGCGAGCGCGGAGTGGACGATTGCCCTCCTTGCAGCCGGCGCTGCCGCATTCTTAATCCATGCCCTTGTCCTATACTTGTCCGCGTTCCCGGACCGGGGGACCACACGGCGGCGCAAAGAACTTGCGGTGTTTGCCATCGTGGGCCTTCCACTGCTTCTGATTACCGCGATCCTCCTGCCCCCCAATTTCGTAAAAAACCGGATTGCTCTCAATGACTTAAACGAGGAGCCCCCGGAGAAACCCAAGGAGCTCGAAGACCCGGCCGGCGGAAACAAAGGCGGAGGCGGAAAAGACAAAGAAGAACAGAGTCGTCGGAACGGGCTTCCCCTGGGGGACAGAGAAGAACGTTATCCATCGGAACTTCAGAAGCAGGGCGGCGGCGCCAAAGACAGCGATGACGTGCAGTCGCGCGAACGCAGGCCTGATGAGCAGCGCGGCGGCTCTAAATCCGGGCGGGACAAGAACCAGGAGAACCGGAGCGGTTCCGGTTCAGAAATGAGCATGGACCAGGGCCGCGGCGGCAAGTCGCGCAGTCCCAAGAACAAACTGAAACAGATGCGGTCAAAAGACTGGAATAAGAACCAGTCGTCCGGTGGCGGTGAAAGCGGCAACCAGATGGCCGTGATGGTGGTGGCAAGCCCGGTAGACCCTGTCTATGCCGCCGAAGGTTACTGGGGCAATCTGGACCCTGTGAAAGGCTTTATCGCGACCCCACCTGAAAAGGAGCGCCTCAACGCGCTCACCAAGATGCGACTCATCGAAAAATGGCAGGATCCCGTGCCGGGCTTTGACCAGGGACGCTCGCCGTTTGAAGTCTTCTACATGTCAACACTCACGGAGCGGACTGCCGCCTACCGCCCGTACACCATCACACCCACAGTCATGGATAAACGTTATCATCCATTCGATCTTTCCTATTCTACCGTGTCGAGGATGAGCCTGAGCGGCCCCGACGAATGGCGTAAAATCCCCGGTCTCTCCCCTCAGGAAAAAAGCGATTATGCGGACTATCTGGCAGTGAACTTATCGCCGCAGGATGCGGCTGTGTGGCGCGGCCGCGCTAACAACATCATCGCGGGGAAGCGCGGGTATTTTGAGCGCGTCGAGGCTTTGCTGAAGAGTCTCCATAGGTACAAATACGAAATGGGATTCGATGAGGATACGAGCGTTAAGAAGATGACGCACTTTCTTCAGTTTGAAGCCACAGGCGACTGCACGGAATTTTCTCACTCTACGGCGCTCCTGGCCCGCATCGCAGGCGTCCCGTCCCGCGTTGTTGTTGGATACTTGGCATCACGGGACCTCCAGACTCCGGCGCACAGACGGGGCGTGCAGGCGCTCCGGAGCCGCATCCCGCCTCTGCAAAAATACAGGCCGCAGGATTTATACCTCGTTACAACGTCGCACCACCATGCCTGGGTCCAGCTCTACATGCCCGGTTACGGCTGGGTTGACATTGAAACAACGTCATACGCGATTCCACCGGAACCAAAGATGGATCCCAACTCAATGGACGTTGTGATCCCGCTGATTGAGGAGATGCAGGAACCCGGGGATCTCACCTTCAAATTCCCATACCGACTGGTGGGGAAAGTACTGGGCGGCGCTGTTCTCATTGTTCTGGTATTTCTCTACATATATAGATATAGCCGCGAAGCATGGTATGCCCTCCGCGCACGCGGGGAAAGCAGAGCGGCTGTGCAGTCGGCTATGACTCTCCTTCTCATGCGACTGGCGGTAGACGGGCACCCGCTCAAGGCGCCGTACGAAACCCCCAAAGAATTTTCCGGCCGCTTCCCCAACCTGCGCATGTTTGCGGGTCTGTATACATCACTCAACTTCCAGGAGAACTTTGCGCCCGGAGAAAAAGCGGAAGCGCTCGCCGCGTACAGGACAGCTGCGCATGACGTAATTCAATCCACAAGGAAACGCGGCTTCTGGCGCGCTGTGCGGAGGGCATT
>JACPZR010000504.1 GCA_016195395.1 Spirochaetia bacterium | reverse complement strand
CTTGAGAGCGCGGGGCCAGAGAGCGCGGGGCCAGAGAGCGCGGGGCCAGCGGTGAAGCAGAGCGTCAAGGCCCTGTGAACGCGGCCTTGGTGATGGCTCCGGAAGTGGCGTCCAAGGTGACTGTATAACGCGCCCCGCCCTGACAGGGAACGCGTGCTATGAGAACGCCGTTCAAAATCTGAAACGTCCACTGCTCACGCGGAAGCAGGCTGCATGCGGGCATGCCGGCCTGGGTAATCCGGGCGTAAATGGCTGGTTTGATTAGAGCGCCGGTCACCGTCCGATAGCCCGGAAAGAAGTTCGTCAGACCCTTTGTTTCCACTTTAAAGAGGTCTTGAACAATGCGGTCGTCCGATAAGAGCCGCGCAAATACAGGATATCCAAAATAGACATACTCAGCGTCTTCCAGCAGTATCTCCCAGTTTCCCACATTTGCCTTGCGGACGCGGTTCTCCATGCGTTTTTGGAAGAAGACTTCTGGAGCCACGGCGCGGGCAACGTTCAAGTGCCGCCCCGACTGAATCTCTTTCACATAGAGCCCGCCGGAGCTGCAACATGACACTAGAAGCGCAAAGACCGCGCCCAAGCGGACCGTCATCTGCGCTGTCCAGCGCGTTTCTTTTTAGCCTTGGGGGCGCGCGGTTTGGCGCCGCGGCCTCTAGGCAGAGACTTGTTCTTGGGCGACGTTTTCTTTTTCTTCGATGAACTTTTCTTTGTCTTGGATGATGTCTTCTTCCCGGCTAACGCTGGTAACGCCCTCTTTGGGGTTTTCTTCCCGCTTTTCCGCGCCGCATCTGCTTTGCGCTTGGCTGCCTGCGCGAGCACCATCGCTTTGCGGTCAGCGCCTGTTGCGGCCCGCATATGAACGGGCCGGTCCTTTCTGGCAAAGGGCCGAAAACGCATGGCGGACCAGACATCGTCGATGGCGACGAGAGCCACGCCTTCAAACCCCTGTCGCTCCAAGTATTCCCATCCCTGGTCACGGCCCAGGTCCGTTTCCACGCCGGACGAATTCTTGGGATACGCCACCCAGAACAGACCGTCGAACTTCAACGCGAGGAGCGCCTCCGGCCCCAGCTTGTCCAAATCGGCAGTGCTCGAAACAAACAGAATCACCGCGTCGCACTCGCGGGCCTCGGGACCCGCAAGCGAAGCCCCCGGTGGCAGCGGAACGAGAGTACTCTTGAAGCCCGATGGGCTGTTCAAGAGCAGGACTTTTGACTGAGGTTTGATGAGTAGTTTCTGGACCAGCTTCACCCCTAGAACCTGGCCCCTCGCCGTTTTGTGTCCAGCAAAATCAGTGGTGAATGCAGAGCCGTTCAAATTCCGTGAATCGACGGGGAAGCTCCAATGAGAAAGACATTGTTTCCGCGGTGACTGGGTGCTGAAAAGCCAGGCGACGCGCAAAGAGCAAAAGACCAAACTTTGCGAATTCGTTGGCCGAGCGCGAGTAGTGACGGTCTCCCACGATGGGACAACCCAGGTGCGCAAAGTGGACGCGAATCTGGTGGGTGCGGCCTGTCAGGATTTTCACAGAGACGAAGGAGAATTTCCTTCCGCGCCGGCTCATGATGAACTTCTCCGCTTTGTATTCCGTCACGGCCAGTCGTCCTGTGCCGTCAACCCTCATCTTGAGGCGCTCCCGCGGGTGGCGCGCTATGGACAATTCAATGCGACCTTCCGTTTCCGGTGGTGAGCCCAAAAGCCACGCTGCGTATTCTTTGGTGACTGTTCGTTCCTGAAACTGCTGAGACAAGACACGGTGCGCCTGCGACGTTTTGGCCACTACCATGAGGCCTTCCGTATCGCTGTCCAGTCTGTGCACAATGCCGGGGCGCTCCGGCATCCCCACGCCCCCCATCTCCTTCCACTTGTAAAGGAGACCGTGTATCAACGTGGTTTTTCTGTCTCCCGGCCCCGGATGGACGGCCAGACCCGGAGGCTTATGGATCACCGCGAGCACGTCGTCCTCAAACACAACTTGGAACGACACCTCTTCCGCCCGGAGCTCCAAAGGCGCGGCTTCTGGAACGACAATTTGATAGCGCTCGCCGGCGTGGACAGGTCGGGACGCCTGCGCGGAAGCTCCCGTAGCGGCGTCCTGCACAGCGCCCTCTTTGATCCATCGTTGGACCTGGGACCTGCTGGATTCGCGGCCAAAATAATCGGCCAAAAATCTATCCAACCGCAGACCGTCCGCCTCTGAATTTACATCTACAGAAACAATTTCGCCGGGATTCACTGCGAAAAAAATGCTTTGCGCTACTGTGGCGTCAAGCCAGTATGATAGAAAGTGGGCGAATACCGACATTCGCCTGAAAAAAGGAGTCAGAAGGATGCGTTTTAGAATCCTACAGGTGTTATCGATAGCCGTTGTTCTTGGCATGGCAGCTGCCTGCGCCAGCGAACAACCCCAGTCAGGCGGTAGTTCCGGAGCCGGTGGTTCCGGTGGGTCGGGAGGTGCTAAATCGCGCTCCATGGACATGGGCATTGACCTTTCCCTCATCAACAAAGCAGCTGACCAGGTAGGCGGTTATTCTCCGGGCGGCAAAGGCTTCCCGTACAAAGGCACCGCAATCGATCAGCGTGACTTCGACAAATGGGCCGGCGCGCACAAAGCTGAAGTTCAGAAGATTCTGGACCAGGTCATTGACGGATACAAACTTCAGGTAACCGGACACACGGACAACGTTGGTCCGCGTGAAGCAGACGCAGCAACGG
>JACPZR010000503.1 GCA_016195395.1 Spirochaetia bacterium | reverse complement strand
CCCTCGCATACCATCTAGAGCGGCTTTTATCAAAAGAGGAGATCCTTACGGCGTACATGAACCATGTGTATCTGGGACACGGCGCTAGCGGCATGGACGTAGCTTCGCAGTTTTACTTTGGTAAGGACCTGGGACAGCTGAACTTTGTTGAGGAACTCATTCTTGTGTCGCTCCCGTCGGCCCCAGAACGATTTTCTCCCCTGAAAAACAGAGACACTCTGGAGCGAAAACTTGACGTTATCTTTGCCCGCATGGCCGCTGCGCATGTGGCTGACGTGAACCGGGAAACGTTTGAAAAGCAGAAGCGTGAAGTGTTCGCATCATTGAATCGCAGCCCTAAAGACAGCGTGTTTGCTTCCCGGCTGAATAACGCGCCCTTCCTGGCAGAGTTCATTCGGTTAAAGATCAAGGAAATTCTGGGCGACCGATACGAATACAGCGCCGGCCTCCGTGTTGAGACTACTGTGGATTTTCGCCTTCAGCAGGCGGCAGCGGAACAATCAAAGAAGTTTATTCAGAGTATTGCATCGTCACACAAACCTGTTCGCGTAACAGAAAAACAGGCTTCTGAGAAGGAGAACCTCGCCAACCAGATCGCCGACGAGTACAGCGCGATGGGTTTGGGCGGTGTCCTGCTTGGTCTTCCGGAATCCAAACGCACTCTTCCGCTGCTCGAGACCGCCTCGATCGGCCTCGACCCCGCCACGGGGGAGGTCCTCTGTATGCAGGGTGGTATCAATTTCTCCAGCGGGAACCAATTCAACCGTGCGATTGCCATGAGGCGTCAGACCGGCAGCGCCATCAAACCGATCATCTACTCGGCCGGCATTGAGTCGGGGAAGATTACTGTAGCGACTCCATTGGATGACACGCCGATTTTCTCCAGAAAGACGCCGCGAAAGTCGACGGACAAAGGATACTGGCTGCCGGAAAATATGAGCGGTGTGTATGAAGGCAATGTTCCTGCGCGCAAAGCCCTCATCGAATCAAAGAATGTCCCGGCGATCCGCGTCGCGCGGATGACAGGCATGGACCGCATTGCCGAGCAGTTCCAGAAATTCTTCTTTCCCGATCCTTCTGTATTTGAGAAGCGTTATCGATCTGATGACACAGTTGCCATCGGGTCGCTTGAGATGACTCCCCTGGAGATGGCGAGCGCGTTCTCAGCCTTCGGCAACAACGGCGTGATTAAGCGGCCTTACGTGATCAAGAGCATCAAGGACCGCGATGGAAAGGAATTGTACGCTGATCGTGACGACTTTGATCTTCATGTTCCCCCTGAACGGAAAGTCATCCCGGGTGACGTGGCCGAAGTGATGTCCAGTATGCTCTTCCAATCAGGAGCGGGCGGAAAAGCGTCAGATGGCGGCTTCTACGGACGCCTCTTGGGCAAGACGGGCACCACGAACGACAGCAAGGATACTTGGTTTGTGGGCGTAACACCCGGGCTTTCGATG
>JACPZR010000049.1 GCA_016195395.1 Spirochaetia bacterium | reverse complement strand
GAGTGCGCCCGGGAGGTCCCTGCGGACAAGAGCCGCCTCCGCCTGATTCAGAATATACTTGGACTGCCCGTACTTGATGGGGTCGATAATGGGCACTTCCGGCGGGATCAGGGCCTTGGAAATCCGCGCGGGCGCCTCAGCGCACTGTGCGGCAAAGGCAAGCCAGACGGCCAAGGATGCATGAAGGATGATGGAGAATGAACGATTCATAGGAGCTCTCATTTCTTGGCCTCGGATGCAGCTTTTTTCTGGAAGGAACGGGGACCGGAACGCATGCGGAAGGCGCGCGCCAGTGTGCGGCCGTCTGTAGAGGGAGCCTGCGAAAGAATCGTTAGCCGCGCAAGGGCCGCAGGCTTGAACTCCTCATGAAATACGACATCGCCGTCCACTCGGAACTTCAGCATCTTGAAGTCCTCATCGTATTCAACGGAAACGACGTGATCCGTCCCCTCTTTCAATGCGGTGAAGGCCCGCGGCTTGCCTACGGGCGACCCGTCTTTGAACCTGGCCACCGCGAAAACGCCGCCTGATGACTGCACGAGCACCGCCTCACGCCCTGATACGATGCCAAACGCAGTGACCCCGCCGGCCGACTGAACAACGTCCAACTCCGCCTTCATGTTGCGCAACGGAAGGTTCCGGCTCACAAGACCCTGCCAGCCCCTGGCCTCCCCTTTGGCACGCAACCCCAGGCCTTTCAGCGGAATCACTTCCACGCCGCCCGCTTCCGACGTCAGCTGCCAATAGTCGCGCTCCATCACGGCCTGATCAAACGGTTCATCATAATAGAAGAGAAATGCAAGTCCACCGCCCGCCTCTTCAGGAGAGATCTGGGTATCAGACAATACGGTCTTGTCCGAGGACGCGGACACTTCCACGCCGTGTGCTCCGCCGGCAATCCCTGTGATAAACGACGGAGTGTCCCCCTTCTGGGTTCCATCCATCGAGACGGACAGACCGGCCGGAGCGCTGTGGATGATGAGCGCATCGAGAGTGGGATCATCCGCCCAGGCGGCAAAGACGTCCTTTGTTTCTCCAGGGTGAAGAGCAATCTCCCGCTGGAACGGAGCGTAACCGCGGCGCTGCACGGTGATCCTCCAGATGCCTTTGTCCAGACGCTTGTTCTGGATGGGTGTAACGCCCAGGTTGACGATGACGCCGCTTCGCATTGCGAAGACCGACGCGCCCGGTGTGGATGACATAACGTTCACAGCCCCCATCCGGCATGACACAACGAAATCCTTCAAACGGGCCGAATCCGCGCCGCTGAGTGTAATGATGGGAGCGTTCTTGGCCGCAAGAAACACCGCTTGTCCCTGGCCGCGGATCATAACGTCGATCTGGTGCGCTTGAGAGGCCTTGGGCTCTTCTGCTTTCAGCTCAAGATCCAGGATTCCAAACTCAGTCGCTGCCGACGGGTCTGTCAACCGGAGGCTGATCTTGCCCGCGCCGGAACTTACGGACCCCTCGAGGGTGAGAACCCCGTCGATATCCGTCTGCGATGCGGACCATTCCACAAACTCCACGCCGGGCGCCGAGAGCATCTGGATGGTTTTCTTCTGGATGAGATCTGATACCACCGGGGACACGCCCTTGACTGCTTCCGGCTTGAACGCGACACGAATGCCGGTGCGACTGTTGCCACCGGCTTCCGCTTGGACATCGCGGAGGCGCGCATCCTGCACTTTGATCACGGGCGCGGGAATCTGGACCTGCGCGTCTTTAATCTCCTGGATGGAGGCACAGAACGCAAGCCCGAGTGTCATAAAAGGAACGATAAAGGATTTCATAGCAGGAGCCCGTTTTCTCCACAGATTCATCATATGTCAAGACATCCTGGAATTCATGGCGGGCGGCGGACCGTTACTCAAACCCTTCCCCATGATGAAGACTTGGAGCGGATGGGCGGCCAGGGCTAAAAAAAATGCTGCGTCGGAGTGGGCGATGGGTCTGTCATTGCATATGTCGCAATGGATGTCGCCCCCACCCCGTATCCCGTGGTTTTTGCGGCCCGGGCTCTGGATCGCGGAAAGGATCGCAGGCAAGACCCTGATGCCCGCTCGCCTTCTTGCCTGGTTTCCACGGGCCGCCGCGGGTTCAGCCGTATTTGAAGCATTCATTGCCCGGCCTCAAGATCTGAACGCCCGCCTCTTGAAACTGGTGCGACTCCAAGCGTCGCTTCATGCCGGCTGCCCCTTCTGCCTGGACATGAATTCTGTAGACATGGACCGCGCCGGGATTTCCGACGCCGAGCTGGACGCGCTCCGACGTCGCGTGCCTCTGGATAACGTTGATTCGTTTTCAGCAGCAGAAAGAGCCGCGCTTGCTTTTGTTCAGGAAGTGTCAGGGACTCCGCTGATCTTCCAAGAGGGGGTGAGACAGGCCATGAGGTCCCATTTCACAGAGAAGCAGATTGTGGTCGTCGCGTACACGGCGGCCCAGGTTAACTACTGGGCTCGGTTGATACAGTCATTAGGGATCCCGCCGGCCGGCTTCACGGACAATTGCCAGCTTTGACTGACGGGACCTGGCGTCAGCGGTTCAGGCGGCGTATTGACGTTCCAATTTGCCGAACCACTTAATGAAATTCTTGTGGTAGCTTACCAGACGCTTGAGGTACTCACGACGTTCCGGAAGAAGAAGCCTGCGTGCCTCTGCAATTGTATCTGCTACGATTTCACGGTGAAACGACATGTGACTCAAGTAGGCGCGGCGCGCATCGGCGCCAAAGCTGTGAAGGTCCCAGGTCATGGCTTCCGCCATGAAACCTTCCATTCCGTCAAAGGCTGATGTGATGTCGGAGTCGTACACCGTGTTCATCAGAGCCACACGGTCCGTGATCTCCCGCAGCTTCTCAAACCGCGTTTCGAGCTCTTTCAGTTCCATGCTGTGACCATTGCCGGAGACCCCCCTCCGGGCGTAAACGTTTTTTTGATGCGGTGATCCTTATTTTACTTGCACCACGCGCGCACTTGGCGTTTTTGTCCAAGTTCGGTCGGATCAGTCTTGCCACAATCCGGCCTTGCGCTGGACACAGTCCGGCAACGGGATGTAGCGCAGGGGTAGCGCACCACGTTCGGGACGTGGGGGTCGGTGGTTCAAATCCACTCATCCCGAAATCGGAGACCACACTAATGCAGATCAAATTCTGGGGAGTACGTGGATCTCTCGGCACTCCGCTCTCCAACGCGGAGTACCGTCATAAAATTTCCGCGGTTCTCCAGAAAGCAGTCGAAGTCGGTCTGACCAACGTTGCGGATATCCCCCGCTTCATGGGCGATCTTCCCGATTATCTGGGCCGCACGTACGGCGGGGACACAACCTGCGTCACGGTCACATCACAGAACGGAGACCTCTGCATCATTGACGCGGGCAGCGGTATCCGCGCGCTGGGCGATGAGCTCATGAAGGGCCCCGCGGGCAAGGGCCAGGCAGAGATCTCCATCTTCTTCACGCACACTCACTGGGACCACGTTCAGGGGCTCCCTTTCTTCAAACCGATTTACATCCCGGGAAACGTTATCCATTTCTACTCGCCCTTTGTTGACTTGGACACCAGGCTTGTCCGTCAGCAGTTGGAACAGTTCTTCCCCGTTCCGTTTGAAGGGATGCGCTCCACAAAGCATTTCCATACGCTTGAGGAAGGCACTGCCGTGGAAACAAAGGGCGGGATGTCGGTCGATTTCTTTCCGCTGAAGCACCCGGGTGGCAGCTTTTCGTATCGTTTCCGTGAGCGCGGAAGAAAGTTTGTGTTCGCAACCGACGCTGAGTTCACCGGCGAAGATCTGATCCGTCCGGGCCGCCAACAGGAATTCTTTCAGGGAGCCAACGTGCTGGCTCTCGATTCACAGTACACGTTGGATGAGTCGTTCCAGAAGTTCGACTGGGGGCACACAAGCTTCACCATGTCCGTCAATTGCGGCGTCCAGTGGAAAGTGAAAAACCTCGTTCTCATTCACCATGAGCCTTCGTATTCCGATGCGCGGCTTCTTGAGAATCACAAACAGGCCATCCAGCACCGGGGAGAATTGAAACAGGAGTCGCCGCGCATCTTGATGGGGCGCGAGGGCCTGACTCTTCAAATCGGCAGGTACTGATGCGCACGGTACAGGTTACCGGCTGGCTCTTCCTGCTCTCTTTTGGTACGGTGTTTGGGACGGCTATGCTCCGCGAGTCGCAGCTTGCCGCCATCCAGAACGATCTGAACCAGCGCGGACAGTATACGTTTGTGCATCTGACGCGCGCGGAGCAGGTGCGGGGCTACTACCGCGATCACTTCTTTTACACATACAAAGGGATATTCCACGAGAAGAAATTCGAGGTGACCGAAGAAGTCAACGCCGCGTACTTTCACCTTCACTCTGAGGGAAAGATTGTCCAAGCCGCGGCCCACGTCGACGGCACGGGCGCCCTGCACACACTCCTGAGAGACAACGAAATTCCCTTTGGCAAGCAGCTCCTGGCGGTGCGCTTGGCCGCAGCCGGAGGAGCGGGCGCGGGTCTTGTTCTTGTGGCCGTGTCTATGTTGCTCTTGCGGTTCCGTACACATGCGCGTTCTGATAGCACCAGATAAGTTCAAAGGAACGTTATCTTCCGCGGAGGCCGCCAGAGCGTTAGCCGCCGGCGCGGTGAAAGCCTGGGAAAGAACGGGCGCCCCGGCCCACGCTCTGGAGTTGGTGCTGCGCCCGCTTGCAGACGGCGGAGAAGGCAGTCTCGCCACGTTCAAAGAACTTCGTTCCGATCTCACCCTTCGCGAAGCCCTCCTGACCGACTGCACCGGGCACACTCAGATCCACGTCCCATATCTCTCGGGGAGCGAAGGCGGCTCCCAGGTATTGTTTCTAGAAAGCTCTCTCGTTGTGGGTCTCATGCTTGCCGGCGCGCGCGAGACGCCCATCTGGAAACGAACAACCCAGGGGATCGCCGAATGGGTCATGGAAATGGCGCGGCTCTATGCGGATGCGCCCCTCTCTCTAGGAATCTTTCTGGGCGGGTCAGCCACATCCGACGGCGGATTTGGCGCCGCGCGCACACTGGGGTACCGGTTTTATGCGGATGATGGAAGGGAGGTCACAGATTTGGCGCTCCTTACGGACGCTGTAAGGATACAGTTGCCGGGTGCCTTACGTAAGGAGGTGGACGCGCAGGGCCAACGTTCGCTCCCATTACGTAAGGATGCATCCCCCTTACGTAAGGAGAAAGCCGAGCCTTTCAAGGACTCCGTCCGGCTGCGTTTCTTTTCCGATGTAGAGAATCCCCTGACGGGCGCAGAGGGATGTGCCCGCCTCTTCTCGCCACAAAAGGGCGCCTCCGCGCAGGACGTAGAACGACTGGAGTTGTGCATGGAGAAGCTGCGTCATCTCCTCATAGAGGCCGGTCGGCCCGACATGAATCTGATCCCGGGCGCGGGTGCTGCGGGCGGCATGGCCGTTCCCTTCCTGGCTCATCCTTACATGGAAGCGCAGATAGAATCCGGAAGTTCCTTCTTTCTGAAACAGGCAGGCATCGATGCCTTGCTCGAAAGCGGTCGAATTGATCTCATGATCACGGGTGAGGGTTCCACCGATGCAAGCACACTCACAGGCAAGTTGGTACACACGATCCGGAAGAGGGCGCAGGCCTGCGGGGTTCAGAGCAGCGTCATCTCTGGCCGGGTGAAGGACCATGATCTGCTCCAGACGGCAGGGTATGACCGCCTGGACGCCGCGGACCAAGCGGCCCCTCCCGGAGACCGGGATGTTCCAGACCCCAGGGAGGCAGCACGCCGCCTCACTGAAACGACGGCCTCTGTATTGTTCCGATAGCGCTCTGCCCGGCACGTTCCCGCACCGACGCCTGATCCGCGCTTTTCTGCTTGCCTGTGGGTACGCAGATACGTCCCAAGTCATGTGCCCATCGATCTCGCTATCTCACCCTGTCCCAATGATACATTCATCTTTGGCCATTTCGTGCAACCCGGCTTTTTTGAAGCGGGACCAGTGGAACTCCACTTTGCAGATGTGGAAGAACTCAACCGCAGGGCCATCAACGAACAGCGGCACATAATCACCAAGGTATCATATTTTGCTGCTTGGAAACTCCGCGGTTCTTACGAGCTGCTCGATTGCGGCGGGGCGCTGGGGCGCGGCTGCGGCCCCATTCTGGTCTCACCCGACGGTGCTCTCCCCGGGCCGGATGACGTCATTTTGGTTCCGGGCCGCTGGACAACCGCGCATCTCCTGCTGCGCCTATTTCTACAGGGGCTGCCAAATCCGCCGCGCGTAGAGCACACCACGTATGAGAAAGTGATCCCGGGGATTCTATCAGGACATGCCCGATTCGGCGTTATCATTCATGAGGAACGTTTCACGTTCCAGGCCAAGGGACTTTCAGCTGTCCAGGACCTAGGCGTCTGGTGGGAGACCCGCACCGGACTGCCCATCCCTTTGGGGGCCATCCTGCTGCGCCGCGACCACCTGCACCTGAAAGATGCGCTTCAGACGGCGATCCGCTCCTCAATCAAACGCGCGGAGCTGGACTTTGAAAGCATCAGGGAATTTGTCCGCTGCCATTCGCAGTCGCTCGAGGACGACGTTATTCAGGCACACATACACCTGTATGTAAATGCCCTTTCCATGGATCCCGGGGAAGACGGCAGACGGGCCATTCAGACTCTGTTTGACTACGCGGAAAAAGCCCGTCTTTGAGAGCTGCTTTCAAGGCTGAACGCAGCGGGCATCCGGGGGAATCTCTTTGGCAAGCCAGCGGGTGAATTTTACGGCGCCGAAGTAGGACAGGTGGTGATAATCGTAGAAGTCCTGCATACGCAGAAGATTTACGGCGCTTTTGTGCGTTATACACCCTCCTGGCGCCCCCGCTGGTTCACGGCTCAGAAAGTCAGAAAAAGACTTTGCCCAGGGAGAGGCGCCGTACCAGGCACGGCTCACCGGATTTTCCGGTGATTCAACGATCAAGACAGGAATCCCCGCACCGGACATAACGTTCTTCCAGACAGCAAGAGATTGAAATGCCGGCAGGCCGTCGTTAAATGGGTGGTCAGACCAGACTTTCTTAGCGATCTCCAACGCTTTCAGATACTCCATGCCTGCGCGGTCAAACCGCAGGATTCTTCTGGCGAACGAACGCCTGTACTCGTCGTCCGAATACGCGCTGAACAGAACATCATCGTATCTGAGTTCCCTCCTGCGCACCAAAGCACCCGGTTCCAGACCCGCTGTTGCCGTTAAGCGAACACCAAGGTCTGTGCCCAGCTCGTCGGAATAGAACGCGGGACTGACGGCGCCGCAGACCCAGCTCCCTTCCGAAAATCCGCGCACGTCGATCCGCTGCCATCCGTGCGCCAGCTGGAACGTTATAGGCTTCGCGGTGTTAGGATTCCCGCAGTCATCCGTTGCGCTCGAGCGCAGCGCGAGAGTGACCGCGCCAGTTTCACCCTTGGACTCCACTTCCAATCCTCGGAGCAGAAGACGTGCGGTCACTGGAATGGAAAACCTCGGCGCGGTCCAGCCGGACAGCGTGACACTGCTTCCTGGAACAAAGGTATGTGTATAGGAACGGTCCCTCCCCCACCGATGTGCGTAAAAAGCTGAAATGGGCGTGAAGGCGATATCGCGGAAGCGGAGCGCCGGGGACAACCAAGCGGCCAAAAACGATGACTTCTCTGCGAGCGTTAAAACAGGCGCCGCATAACGCATCGCTTCGCGCGGACCCAAGGTGCGCACCTCCGGTGAAAGAGCCATTTCGCGGGTCAGTTTCTCCAATGCGGCCGCGCGCACAACGCTGTCCTGCTGGACAATATCAGCGAGCAGGCCCAGCATGATCGGCCGTTCCACCCGGTAGTCGACCATGTTTGTGGGAAAGACAATGAGGTCCGGCTGGAGCGCTTTGAGCCGCTCCGCGTACGTGAGGAGGTTGAAGCCGTTCATCCCTTGGTGGGACAAAGGAAGGATCTCCGGGGCCTCTCCGCCGTTCCCCTGGGCCGCAAGTTCCCGCTGCAGCAGTTCTGGCAGCACTGAGTAACCGGCAATCGAACTCCCAACGATTACGATTCGACGCACACCGCTCCGTTTGGGCGGAACGTGGCGGAACGAGTATTCAAAGTTGTAGTGCGGATCCGTCTCCCAAGCCGTCTCGTTTGGAATCCGCCACAGAGCCTCATCAAAGACCAAGCGGTCGAGCGTTAGATATGCAAAAGCGAGCGCGGCGAGAAAAACGATCCAGCCGCGCCGCGACATTAGAAGTGGCGGATGCTGCGTTCGCGGGCTTCTGTCAGGTCAACTGTGGCCCGGCGAAGTCTCGCGGCAAGAAAGTGAGCCAACTCAGAATAGACATGCGCTGCGATCTTAGGTTCTTCTTCCAAGAGCTTGCGGAGTTCCTCATAGGGAATTTCGATCAGCGACGTGCGCTCCATGGCCTCTACAGTCAGCGCGCGGGCCATCCCGTCAAGGAACGGCATTTCGCCAAAGTGAGCGCCGCTTCCCAGCCGGAGCACTTCCTGACTGTCGTCCATCCCTTTCTTGATCAGCTTGAGTGTACCCATTTCTACGATGTACATGGAATGCGCTTCGTCTGTTTCATAGAACACACGCTCGCCCGCGTTATAGGTAGTGCGCTTACAAATCTTCGCAAGCTTCTCCAGTTCTTTGGGAGCGAAGTCCTTGAAAAGGTACATCCCCTTCAGAAGATTGCTGGCTTGTTTATCCATGGGTAGTCCTCACAGCCCAAAAGAATCGATGGCTCCCTTGGCGAAAGCAAAAAATTAGACAGTGATGGCCTGACTCCACTCGCCGGAGCCTGCCTCGTTGCAGGCCCGCACCCGGTACGAATTCGTAACGTTGGGGTCCGCGTCTTTGTCTCTGAATCGGTTGGACTGAATAAAGCCGTGAAGAATCTTCCAGCGGTTTTCGACTGGATTAAAACGAATCAGTTGGTACACAGCCGCGCCCTCAACCGCCTGCCAGTAGAGGCTGATGACGCCGTCCGCGCCGCGCTCTGCCTTCAGCCCTTCTGCCCGCAGCGGTGGAATCGTGACCTCATCGACCCCGGTATCTTCCTCGTCAAACGCCCGGCCTCCGATCTCTTCTTGTCTTTTGCGCGCAAACTCACGGACCTGAACAGAGAAATCCGGGAAATCACGGAGGATGTGCTGGAACGTATCTTTTTCAAGAGCGTAGAGATCGCAATAGTCAACGGCTCTGATACTTGCTGTGCGCGGCGAACTCATCAACAGCGCAATCTCTCGGTTCATGACCATGCGTCGGATCAGGTCATCGCTTGCTCCTTGAAAGAGCGGCACTTTGGCAAGAATTTCCTGATTGAGAAACAGCGCCACATCGAGCTTCAGCGTGGACGGAAGGTCTTCCAGCACGCGCGATTCATCATATCCGCGTCGTGTCTCCCAGAGATAGCTGTAATAATTGCGCACTTTATCCTGGAGCGGGTCCGGGATCTTTCGAAAGCGCATAAATGTCCCGATCTTCTCCAGCCGGTCGGTAAACTGAGCGCGTGCCACATCAATGTTCGCAAGGAGGCTCGCGATGTTACCAATCGCATACCCGTACATACCGGCGCCCATGAGTTCAATGAGAATCGCGTACGCTGTTTGAGCCGATGTCTGCGGAGTAATATCCCCGTAGCCAATGGTCGCGATCGTGGTAATGGACCAATAGAGAGCCCTGAGATACAGACGTCCGCCTGGGATCAGGGCCATGTCTTCCGCCGTGATGTTGCCCATTCCCTTTTCGAGCGATGCGATGTTTCCGCCTCCGAGGGCAATCCACGCGCACGCATTGAAGTGGGCAATCATCAGAACCCAGAAAACCAGAAACACCATCCGCAGAAGGCTGATATTGATCACCTGTGATTTGGCGATCTTCTGAAGAAACTGAGCAAGGCGGGCCAGACGCAGGAGACGCAGTAAGCGCATAACGCGCGCCGCATCTGTGAACATTGCCATTGACCCGGCCATGAACAGGTCAAATGGAATGGCAGCCATGAAGTCGACGATGAACCACCCCTTCAGATAATCGCGGGTGATTTTCCGGCGGTCCTCAATGATAGCCAGACCGCCTTCTGTGTACTCCGCAGTGAAGAAGTTCAGGACAACGTCGGCGAAGAAGCACACGGAAACAAAAACGTCCGCCCCCAAGAGAAACCCTGTCACCTTATAGTCGAGCACCAGGCGCATGGGGATCTCGATCGACGTGAAGACGGTGAGAAGCAGAACGAAGC
>JACPZR010000511.1 GCA_016195395.1 Spirochaetia bacterium | reverse complement strand
CCAGTACGATTCCTAGAACATCGGTCCCCAGGGCCTGCCATTGGATAAAGAACCTGGGGTCAGACACTCCCGACTGACTGCGTCCCGGCCCAACGATCGTCTCTGATGCAGGCCGGCCCGGTACGTCAAATCCAGCCAGCTGCACCGGCGGATCCAGGTGAGTCCGCGGATACAACCTCTGTGTGAACGCGCGGGCAAACGTCTTCACAGGATCCCGGTCAATGAAGCCGTAGTACGGTCCCAACGGTTCGTAGCTGACGTTGAATGTGTTTCGTGGATACGACTCGCGGTGATCCTGAGTGAAACCAAACGCGCGATGAAAGCCCTGAATGGGACCGTCGAGCGTTCCGCCCCCCTGCGACTTCAGAGGAATGCTGCCGCCCACCTGAACGTGAGCTGTCAGACCGTAGCGTGCGGCGGGTTCCAGCTGGAGCTCCTCCCCATCCACAACAAAGCGCGACAGCTGATACGACCACACGTTGATCCAACGTGTGCTGCTCCGCAACGCCCAACGTCCCTCTCCCGGAGCCGTCTCATAAAGCGGCATCATCGGCACACGGACGGTCTGGAACGTGACGGCGTACGGATAGTCGATGAATGCCCAGAGGGCATGGGTACTCAAAAGCGACAGGGTCAATGCCAGACATATCCGCGGGGACATGCCCTTTAGACGCCACTCACCCGCAGAGCGATGCAAAACTGTTTGAGACCAATGACCCATCGCGCCAAATGGTGCGCCGCACACTCGGATAACGCGGCGCATCACACAATATTTGCCGTATTGGAGAAATTTGGAACCTGTTTTTGTTTGACGGGTCGCGGACCTTTTTCGTTGTAAAGCATGCGAAAAACCCTGCTCCTGCTCACTTGTGGCGCGGTTTTGGCGGCAATCGTTGGCTGCAAAGGGGGGGATGAAGCGCCCCCTGAACAAAACCCGTATATCTCACTCCTTGGGTTGAACCCATTGTCCGGCACCGTCTGGACGGGATCGGCTCAGATTCAAACCTGCTCGGACACGCCGGTTGCGTCCAGCTGCTCAACGTTATCCGCGTCGGAAGACCTGGCCCGGACGCAGTTCAACAACGCGTTGACCCTCATAGTTGGTTTGAACCAAAACACACTGAACGGCTCACTCACATTCGTGGCGCCGCAGTACGGCGTCACACCCGTGTCGTATACATTCGGCGTTGTGGGAACTACCAAAGACGGAGCCACATCGGACCGTGTGATCACTTTGACTCAGACGTCCGTCACTCCCGCCACGACTCCGCGCATCTCCATTGTGGACTTCAGGGCAGACCAGCAACTCGATCAGCTGACCGGCCGCATGACGCTCGACCACTATCAGGACTTCTCGTCTACATCGGCGCGGGTTCTATACGCACTCACGCTTAAGAAGAGTCTGTGAGGCATCCAGGAAATCAAACTATGAAAATGACATATAAAACAAGCATTCGTCTCTTCCTGGCAGTCCTCGCACTGACGGGCACATCGCTCTACGCGCAGGTGGACAAAGCGGGAGACAAAGTCGACAAGGTTCCGGGGGACAAGATAACCAAAGTCGGTGATGACAAGGCGGCGCAGCAAGGCCTGAAATTCACCGGACTTCCGCTCGTCTCTTACAGCACGGACGATGGTTTTGGTTACGGTCTGCGCGCATACGGCACATACTATGAACCTGGCTATGCGCCTTACCTCTTCCAATCCTTTGGACAGTATTACAAGACAACCCGTGGATACGAGTATCATGAGTTCTCTTTGGACTACCTTAAATTCCTGGGTACGCCGCTGCGGATCAAAGTCGACACCGGCTTTGAGCGCACGCTAAACGCGCAGTGGTATGGATATGGAAACTACCATGACCTCCAGAAGATCAAGAAGATCAAAGAAGGGGAGATTCCCATCAATGAAAACCTTCCGGCTTCCCGCGACGTCTACCAGACTCAGGCGCTGACTCTGAACGAAAACGGCCTTGCAGCTCTCGCGCGCGGAACCCCGGTCTCTCTGGGAAGTTTTAACAACGGTAAGGAGTACCTCCAGGATTCGCAGGATAAATACTACTACTACGACCGCATCAGCCCCTTCTTCAAGCTTTCCAGCGAAGATTTCTTTGGAGATACCAACTTCAAATGGTTCGCCGGGTTCCGCGGCCGCCGCGAACGCGTCCAGTCGTACTATGGTGACACGGAAGGCGGGGACAAAGTTCCTAACATCAAGACGTTGATCGACGTTGAACAGCCCTACGGGTACGATGCTGTGGCAGACCGCAAATACGTGAACTCGGTCCGTCTGGCCTTGGCCTATGATTCGCGTCCGCGGGTCCGCGAAAAGAATCCCAATGACGGTATTTTTGCCGACATCCACTTTGAAGATGTAAGTCCCGCTTTGGGAAGCAATTACAGCTTCTACAGAACCACCATGACCTATCGTCAGTACATTGAAGTGCTTCCCAGCCTCTTCAAGCCGGCGGACAAAGAGCTGGTGTTCGCATTCCGCCTCCAAGGCCAGAAAGCCGTAGGTCAGGTTCCGTTCTATGAAGCAGGCCGGATCTACACAATGAACGAAGAAAATGAGGGGATTGGCGGAAACCGCGGAGTGCGCGGATACAATGCCAACCAATTCGTGGACAACGTCTATGCGATTGCCAACACGGAACTGCGGTTGACAACGTTCAAAATCAGCGCTCTGGGCGGCATGGACTTCGTCATCCTGGGCTACTACGATGCCGGCCGCGTGGCGCCTACGATTCAGGAATTGGACGGCAAAGGAATCCACCGCGCCGTTGGAGCAGGTTTGCGGATCGTATGGCAGAAAAATACGATCATCAACATCTCGTCAGGCCGGTCCGAGTACGGCAGCAACACGAACTTCTCCTTCGACCACATGTTCTAAAGCATGAGGCGCGGGGTATCGGCAGAGGCCGGTGCCCCGCGGGAAAGTTCTTTACATGAACAAAACACGCTACAGGGGGCGTCCAATGAACGTGAGACTATTCACCTTTGGCGCCCTCCTTGCAGTTATCAGTTTGATCGCGCTGGCCTCCGGCGCATCTTGCCAGACCGGAGGCGGGAATTCGGGAACCGCAAAGAATCCCGGGGAAATCTCTCTCCAAGCCATCAACGTGGTTCGCAAGGCCCCCGGCATCTATGTCTATACATACAAAGAAACCCTGAATCCCATCGATCCCCGCAAGGATTACGAAAGCGTCCGGCGCCTGACGGATGAGAAAATCATCGCCCAATTCCGTCGCCTGATGTCCGAGAATGCGGGATACAAGCAGCAATTCACGGCGCGCTGCATGCCTGTCTGGGACTACGGAATCGAGTTCCGAGACAAAGACGAAACGCGGACGTTTCTCTTTTCTTTTCGAT
The DNA here is from genome assembly GCA_016195395.1 of Spirochaetia bacterium. The sequence continues at coordinate 2,520 of JACPZR010000511.1, read as the reverse complement.
GCGACACGCTGAAACTCGTGGAAGACAAGATCTTCCGGGACTTCTCGCCCCAACATGCAGAGCTTTACAACCTGTTCTCTACTCAAATCAATGACCGTACGTCCGTCCCCGGCAACAAGTAAGAGGTACCTTATATGCATCGCTTCCTGGTCGTGATACGTCTGGCCCTTCCGGCCCTGTTACTTTCCTCGCTTCCACTCGCGGCGGCAACCAACGGAATCGGCGTTAGTGAAGATCGGCAAAATGTCGGGGGCCCATTACCTGGTGCTGGGAGAAATCCGAAAGGTGGCGGGCGCAGCCGGCGCCGCGGAAACCTACACGGCCACCATGCGCGTTGTAAAAACGGAAACCGGCATTATCATCGGAGCGGGAAGCGCATCCGGCGCCTTCAACAAAGTTGCGGACTCTCTGGGCGAGCAGGCCGTCCGCTGGCTCTCGATCTATCTGGTGATGGACAACCCTGAAAGCCCGTACAGCGTGCTCTTGAAGCTGGACAAGGGAACCAACCCCACCTACAAGCTGGGCGACAAGCTGGCGCTGACATTCAAAGTGCTCGCGCACAAGCCTACCGCTCCGCGCCGTGTCTACATTCAGATCTATTCGATCAACGCTCAGGGCGCCATGATCATGATCTATCCCAACAAGTTCAGCCGCACAGAAGTCATTGATGTGGACAAAGAGTACCGGTTTCCGGAAGACTCGGACGATTTTGAGTGGGAACTTGTGCCGCCGGTGGGAACGGAAAGCATACAGGCGATCGTCACCACCAAACCCGTGGACCTCTTTGATATGAAGAAGTCCTATCTGAACGATGAGTTCCCACAGGTGAAAGCCTCCGGTCACTCGGAAGTCACGTATCGCGGGATCAACACCAAGTTGAAGAAAGAAAAGATCGGTGACTACAAGGCCGAAAAGATCACCTACGAACTCGTAGAAAAGTGAGAAAGAAAGCCGCCCCAAAGCGGGCCCAGAAACCGCCTCTCACCGCAGCCCAGCTGCAAAAAAGAATGCGCTCGGCGGCCAACGCAAAGGACGCTGTCAACCTGGCGCGTTACTTCAAGACCGGGCCCGGAGACTACGGAGAAGGCGACGTGTTTCTTGGCCTGCGTGTTCCCGCCATCCGCACACTTGTCCGCGAATTCCGCGGGATGCCGCACCCGGAAATCAAACGCATGGTATCGTCCAAGTATCATGAAGAGCGGCTGGCTGCCCTCCTTTTAATGGTGGATGCCTACAAGCGCGCTGACGATGCCCTGCGTGAACGGATCTACAAGTTATACCTATCGAGCAGAAAGTACATCAACAACTGGGACCTTGTGGACCTCTCGGCGCCGAACATCGTGGGGGCCTGGTCGCTTTCAACGGGACAAGGGATGGACGTTATCCGGTCGCTCGCAAAATCAAAAAGCCTCTGGGACCGGCGCATTTCCGTTCTCGCCACGTTTGCGTTCATCAAAGAAGACCAGTTTGATCTCCCCTTGGAAATGGCGCTGACCCACCTGCATGACAAACACGATCTGATGCACAAAGCGGCGGGCTGGATGCTCCGTGAGATCGGTTCGCGGGATCAGGATGTGCTGGAAGGCTTTCTCAAGACACACTGCCGTGTGATGCCGCGCACGATGCTCCGGTACGCGATTGAAAAATTTCCTGATGCAAAGCGCCGGGCCTACCTTGCCGGCACGGTGTAAGCGCCGGCGCACTTTGACGGATGGTCGCGGGCTCGGCTGCAACGCACTGCGTGGTCGGCGCGGTTGGCTGCGCTCTTGTAGTTGACCCGTCGCTCGTTTAGACAAGCGTGGCAGGCATGCCAGTTGTTGCGCACTTTCAACATGTGCTTGGACGCCACTGCGGTTCCACAGCCTTGTCTGATATGGTGCGATACGCAGGGTGGCCCCTTTCGGAGGCGGCCTGCTTTGGACTGGGAGCGGGCCTCGAGTCGGTCTTTCTTGAAGGAAGCGCGGAGTACCCCACAGGGTGGTTCCTTGGACGCGGGAGCGACTTGGAAGACGTGTTTTTCAAAACCGTCAACATCCCGGATCCGCGGCGCCTTGGGGAGAGTTTTGCGGACGTGCAATCGTTTCTCCACCGGAGGCTCCGCGAAGCGCCCGTCATGGTTCAGGGCGATGTGGCCGCATTGCCCTACTACAATTCGCCGGAACACTTCACCGGCCACAAATTCGTTGTGGTGGGCACGGAAACGGATGGTTCATTTCTGACGGCGGACACCGCCTTTCCCGGGTTCCAGCGTGTGACGCCGCAGGCACTTGAGCAGGCGATGTCGTTTGAGACGGAACTCTTTCCGGGAAAGTATATCTATTTCGATATCCCCTGCCCTCTGCCGCCACTCGCGCCCGCCACTCTGTCGATCTCCGTCAAGGCCGCCCTGCGAAAACAGGCGGAGAACCTTCTGGGCACAGTGACATCCCAGTCCGGTCCGTTCCATCATGGTCCCCGCGCCTTCTCTATATGGAAGAAACACCTTGAGCGCCTTGCGGAACAGACAGACGCCACCAGAAC
>JACPZR010000560.1 GCA_016195395.1 Spirochaetia bacterium | reverse complement strand
TGAGCTTCTGAGCGTCTTTGTTGTCCACGAGCACCTTGGCTTCCAGCTGGTTGTCGTGCATCTTGATGTTTAGCGTTATCTGACCCAGACTTTCAGGGCGCATGCGAATGACCGCTGTGGAGCGGCCGTCGGACCCAAAATTCATCCGCGCCTTCTCCACAAGTTCATTGAAGAGTTCGCGGTGATTCTGCATGCTCTGCGACTTGTTGTCAGCGGCGGATTCGTTTGCGCGCATCTGCTCGCGGAAGAGCGACGCCGTGTCCAGAAGCGGGCTTCCGTTGGCGCGACCGGCGTTTTCGAGTTCGGAGCCGGCGCGGCGGAGAGCGGGCTTCACGCCTGCGTCTTTGCCGTGGGCGTGCTTGTCCTGGTTTTTCTGCTCTTGCTGCTGGCCCTGGGAATCGCCGCTTCCCTGCGAGGGAGTGCCGTGCACAGACCACTTCTCCGTGTTGAGCCGCACGGTTACGGTGTCGGACGCGGCGGTCTCTTTGGATGATTTCGTGCGGAGCGATTCAGAGAGAAAGCTTTCCGTCCCTTTGTCGGACTGGCTTTCGTTCTTCGAGGCAACACGGCGCTTGTCGGCTCCGTTCTTGTCCTGGGTCTTCACGTCCTTTGCATCGAGCTCTTTGGCTTTGGGATCGTGGACGGCGGCCGCTTGCGCGTCAGGCTTGACAAGTCGCGCGGCCGGTTTCTTGTGAAGAGCGACGGTTGAAAATGCTTCCCGATCATCGGACTTCTTTGCGTCGCGAGCGGGGTGAACAGCCGTAGGCGCCGGGCGTCGCACGCCGAGCATGGAAAGCGCGTCGGCACGCAGAGCGTCCCGCATGTCTGATCCATCTTTTGCGGACTTGTCTTTATCCGCCTTGTCCTTATCGGAGCGCTTGTCGTCGCGGTCATCGGCGGTTTCGCGGACGTCACGCTGCTCATCACGCACACGGTCGGTCTTGTCGGTCTTTGATTGAGTGCGGTCGTCTGATGCGGCGCTGTCGCTTTTGTTGTCCGGCTTCTGTGCATTGGACACAGAATCAGCGGCCGTGCTTTCCTGCGAGCGACCCAGAGCGGAGGCGTCGTGCGTATCGTGGGCGGTGACTTCCGCCGCATTCATGGCCCGGCCCAATTCGGCAAGGAATGAGGGGCCGCCTGTTTCCGTTGGGCGGACGGGCTTGGGTGGAACGGCCAAAGCGACGCTCTGTGCAGTGAAATCCTGGCTGACGGGCTTCTGCAGAATTGAGGCGGAACCTTTTTCCATCACTGTTTGATTTCGCCCAAAAATCGACTTTCCATGAGACAAATGCGACGGAATTCTGACATTCGTAACAGGGCCCCTTTGCAGGGAGACATAACGCAGACTTATGGACGCAAACCAACCCACTGATCCCACAAGCAGACTGCCGGAACCGTTCTACAGAGGCAAAGTCCGCAATCTCTACCCAGTGGATTCCAACTCGTTTGTGATGGTGGCCACGGACCGTATATCAGCGTTTGATGTAGTGTTCCCCGAACCCATCCCCGGAAAGGGCGTGGTGTTGACACAAATTTCCAAGCTATGGTTTCGCGCAATTCGTCGCTCCGGATTGCAGACGTCCCTCTCTTTCACAGACCATGTCCTGTCGCTTGATGAGGGCAGCCTCCCCCCGCCGTACAACTTGGACGCGCACCTGGCGGACCGGGCCCTCTATGTGCGCCAGGTAAACCGCGTGGACTTTGAATGCGTGGTCCGCGGCTATCTGGCCGGGTCGGCCCACAAGGATTATATG
>JACPZR010000559.1 GCA_016195395.1 Spirochaetia bacterium | reverse complement strand
GCGTTCTGGGCTACGCGCCCGGATTATCGCGTTCTCTATTCCGGGCTGGCGGCCGAGGATGCCGGCGCGGTGACGGCCAAGCTTCAAACCCAGGGCGTGCCATTCAAACTCACCGCCAGTGGCACCACCATTCTCGCCCCTGCTGAGCAAGTTCAGCAACTCCGGCTTGACCTGGCTATGGAAGGACTCCCCAGTAAGGGCGCCAAGGGTTTCGAACTCTTCGACGAATCTCCCCTTGGCATGACTCCGTTCATGCAACACGTCAATTACACGCGAGCCTTGCAAGCGGAGCTGGCACGTTCAATCCTGCGCCTGGACGCGGTCGCACATGTGCGCGTCCATATCGTACAGCCTGAATCATCACCATTCATCCGCGAACAGAAGCCTACCACGGCCAGCGTCGTGCTCTGGCTCAAACCGGGGGCCTCGCTCAGCCGTAACGCAGTCAACGGCATTGTCCGCCTCGTCGCAAGCGCGGTGGAGGGATTGTCGCCCGAGCAAGTTACCTTGCTCGATAACGGTGGTCGGATTCTCTCCGAGAATCGTAATGGCGAGGGGAACCTCCACGGATCGCAGGCGGAGTACCGTCGCGAGCTGGAGACTGATCTGGCGACCAAGGCCGAGGAAATGTTGGCCAGGCTCCTTGGACCGGGGCGAGCGATCGTGCGCGTGACAGCTGACGTGAATTTCAAACGTCTAAAAGAAAAGCGCGAGACCTATAACCCGGAAGATCGTGTCGTTCACACGGAAAAAGTTACTACTTCCAAGAATTCCCCCGGCAATAACGTCGCCCGGGGAATCGCCGGAGCCAGTAGCAACCTAGGCAAGGGTCAGGCCGCCACCGCCAATCCATCGCAGGGACCGACCAACTCCGAAGAGACGGTGGAGAATGAGTACCTCGTCTCGAAGACCGTTCAGGAATCGGAGGACGGAGTGGGGAACATCGAACGTCTCACCGTTGCCGCCATGGTCGATCTATCGTCGCCGGAGGGAAATGATTCGGGCCCGGCTCTGACCCTCAAGGAAACCGAGGAGATCATCAAGCAAGCGGTTGGCTTCAAGATGGGGCGGGACGAGATCAAGGTGACCGATTCCAAGCTAGCCGGGGCCATCGCACCGACGGCGGCCGATGGCGACCTGATCCAACTCCAGCGTTGGGAAACGTACTTGAGTTTGGCACGAAACGCATCGCTCGGGATTGTAGCCCTCATCACAGTGATAATCGGGGTCCTAATGCTTCGGAGATCTCGTAGCTGGCTCTCCGTCCGGAACGCGGCAAGCGTAGCATCGACATCTCCGAATGAGATCCCAAAGGATGAATTGTCCGAGACGACCGAGAGCGACCCGGAACTGGTTGCCAAGGTCTTGCGTGCCTGGCTTGAGGCGGAAGCTCCAGTGAGCGAGCGAATTGCCGCGTGACCTCCTTGCAGCCAGATGCTGGATATTGGATCGTGTCAGAGGGAAAGCCATGCCCAGTCTAACCGGCGAACAAAGAGCCGCCCTCGTCCTAAATAATCTTCCGGCCGCGGTCGCGGAAAAAGTTTTGCGCTTACTGGGACCAATCAACGCCAGCCGTCTGCGCGCTCATATAAATCGACTTCGCACAGATCCGGAGGATCCGGAAATCTCCGCGCAAGTCTACCGCGACTTTCAGATGCGAGCACGTAAGGACCGGCTTTCGCGCCCCAGTTCGCCCACAGAGCCGGGGGCACTGCATGCTTACCGGGAAAATGCCGCCACGGGACCCTCGGATGAATTAGCCAAGCCGGCCCTTCAATCAACCGCGGCCATAATGTCGCCACCGCCGCTGACGGCATCCCAGCCACGCGGCTCGGCCGATCCGCTCGCCCAAATCCGTGACATGCCGCTTGAATTGCTCGCCGGCGCACTTCGAGAGGAGCATCCGCGCGCTATTGCTCTCGTGCTCGAGTGCCTGGAAGTGTCGCGGGCCGGTGAGATTCTCAAGCTTTTCCCGCCGGAGGTTCGCCGACCGGCGTCCTTGCATCTTGGGCAAATGAGCACTGTGTCGGTCGAAGTGCAGCGGCTCATTGCCCAAGCGGTAATCAAGAAGGCGCAAGCGCAAGAAGGACAGCGACCGCCGCTGACGGCGGAGGGCAAGTGTAGGAAAATGGCTGAGATATTGAGGCTCTTGGACAAATCGGACCGAACCGATTTGCTTAACCTCCTCAGTCAGCAAGACGCGGAATTGGCTGCGAAAGTAAAGGAATGCCTGTATCAGTTCGAGGATTTGCTGCTGATCGAGGATCGCTCCTTACAGAAACTTCTGTCGGAGATCGTCTCAAGAGACCTGGCCACCGCACTCAAGGGAGCCACCGAGGCAATCAAGGAGAAAGTTCTCGCAAACCTGTCCAAGCGTGCACG
>JACPZR010000558.1 GCA_016195395.1 Spirochaetia bacterium | reverse complement strand
GATCACAAAGACCTTGCTTTCTTCGAGAGAATTGAACGCATCCTGGTGGGAAACCGCGAAAAGACGCGTGCCGCGGCGTTCCTTCAGTCCCTTGTGGAACCCTACCGCACAGAAGAGAACTGGAACGCCGTCATTACTCTATTGAAAAAGATTCTTGAGTACGAACCCCTTTCCACCAAGGCCCGCACGGACCTCGTGAAAGCGTACCGGAGCAAGTATGAAACGCACTCTCTTCTCGCGGACTTCCTCAAGCTGTCAGACATCACGAACAACAAGAAGCCTGTGGGCTCCTGCGTTGCCGCCTTTGAGCGCAACATCGTATTCGACAAAGGCAACTACGTATATCACCGCACACGGGGCGTAGGAAAGATCGCGGAGATTGACCAGGATCAGATGGTCATCGACTTCCGTGACAACCCCGGCCAGAAGATGTCCATCCAGATGGCCATATCGAGCCTCCAGCCGCTCTTTCAAGAACACCTCTGGGTCCGCTACTATGAGAACCCGTCGGAAGTTCACGAAATGTTCCGCGAGGACATCCCGCTCTTCTTTGAAGTGCTCGTGAAATCCTTTCACAGCAGAATGATTCTGTCTGAAATCAAGAATGAAGTCTGCGGACGTTTTCTGCCGGCGGAAGACTGGTCGCGCTGGTGGTCCAAGGCCCGCGAAGCCCTGAAGGGTGATCCGCGTTTCGGCTTCAATCCCAAGAAGAAAGACGAACTGGTTCTGCGTGATTCGCCCATGAGTCGTTCAGAAGAACTGACGGTGAAGTTCCAGTCCACCACCGAATGGGACAAGAAACTCGAAGTGGCCCACGAAATCCTCAAAGACCCCAACGCGGATGACGCGCTGGACGTCTGCACGCAGTTCTACCGCGAGCAGGAAGAAAACAAGGATCTCATGAAGAGAATCCATGCCTTTCTGTTCCTTGAAGCGGCCGCCACCCAGCAGGGGGACGAGGAAACGCCGCGCCGCCTGAAGAAGGTTGACATCATTTCGTTGATCAAAGCGGAAAAGCCCGCGGCCCTGGTGAAGCTTTCCGCGGATACCCCGGTCGTAGACTTCAAGCGTGACATCGCCAACATGATTGCCCGCAACCGCGAAGACGCGCCCGCCATCCTGACGGAAATTCTCTACGAAGTCCCGGCCAAGATCAACAAGCACGTGGTCACAGAGATGAACCGCCTGGGCATGACGGACGCCCTTGCAGCCTTTGTAAAACGCACATTCAACAAGTACCGCGAGCACCCGGAAACATTCCTGTGGGTGGCCAAGTCCATCCTGCATGACGCATGGAGCTATGACTGGCAGCCGGCCAAGCAGGAAGTCATGCTTCTTGTGTTCCGACTCCTCAAGCCCTTGGTGCAGATCGAGAAAAAGGGCACGCGCCTCAAGAACCAGGCGATTGAAACCCTCTTTGGAACCACAAACATCAACCAGGAAACCATCCACAAAAGCGCCATATCAGAAGTCATCAAGCAGATCGACGCGGCCTCACTGCGTAAAATGGCGGCTCTGTTCCGTGAAGTCCCGTACATCCCGGACGCGCATAAAGACAACTTCGTGGCTCTCCTGAATGAAGTCCACCCGGCGTTCAACGCTGCGGAAAAAGAAGACGATGCGGACGAAATTGCCGAAACAGCGTCCCTTTTCCCGCCGGACAATGTCATCCTGGTTTCTGCAGAGGCTCTGGAGAAACGTAAAGCTCACTTGGATAACCTGATCAACGTGGAACTCTCGGCCAACTCGAATGAAATCGGGGAAGCGCAGAAACTGGGCGACCTCAGAGAAAACGCCGAGTACAAGGCGGCTATGGAACGCCAGACGCAGCTGCAGGCGGAGATCACGCGCGTGTCAGACGAAGTGAAGCGCGCCAAGATCATCGACGCAGCGGGCATCCGCACAGACATCGTTTCGATTGGCACACGCGTGCGCGTAAAGACGCCGGAAGGTGAAAGCCGCGCCTACTCCATTTTGGGACCGTGGGATGCGGACTCTGAGAAGAACATCATCTCTTATTTGTCGCCCTTGGGCAAGATGCTGATCGGTAAGCGTCCCGGAGAAACCGGATCGTTTGAGTCCAGCAAGAAATACACCGTGGAATCGATCGCGAAAGCGCTCTGATCCGGACGGCAGGCACAGAATGGCCAAGGTATATCCTGAACATCCAGGCAAAGGGCGTTTCGCGTCGTGGCTTTTGTACATTGTGTCGCGCATTGGCGTGAAGTTCTTCTACAAGATTCACACCGAAGGCTTTGAGAACCTGCCAAAGACCGGCCCCGTGCTGCTCCTGGCAAAGCACCAGCGCGTGGATGACATTCCCATCGGCTTCTCGCTGATCCACCAGAAAGTCCGCAAAGACGTTTGGTGCGTTATGAAAGACGCCATGGCTGCGACGTATTTTTTTGGGTTCTTCCTCCGGACAGGCGGACTCCCCATCAACCGGAAGAACCCGGAAAAGAGCAAGAAGTCGCTCCTGCTTGGACGCCACATGCTCCATGAAGGGCGCATTGTGGTGATCTTCCCTGAACAAACCACCTTCCCTGACAAAATGGGCAAAGGGCGTACCCCTGGGTTCCGTTTTCTGGCGGGCCGGCCCAAGAATCCTATCCACGTGGGCGTGCTGGGGTTCCGCTACAAGAAGGCTTTCCCGCGCACGCACGTTTTTGTGCGCGTGGGAAAAGGCGCCCCATACGACATCCACGAAGACCCGGACCACTTCCTGCACGACCGCATGCATGAGATGGCGGAACTCTCCCTCCTGACATATCCGTACGAACGCCCGGAAGGCAGAAAATCTGTCTCCGACGACGAATTAGAATAACTACAAAACGTATCATTTCTGTGCAGTACGCCGCATGCATCAGCACGCCCGAATGTTCCTGGAAAAATTAATATTTCGCTAAGAAAAAAGTGATAAAAAGCAACATGTCAGGGGTCTATATAGCATGTTGCAGCGAGGTTTCTTTGGAAGACGCCTGGGATTTCTATGGACTGTCCGCTCGGGGGAGATTCCCGGCCTGAATGGTCTCAGAACTCTCGCGATATTACTCATACTTCTTACGCATTTTTGGACTATCGCGCGCCTTCTGCCGGACCATCCGGAATGGGTCGATGCCGTGATACGGAACTTTGTGTCCGGCGTGGATTTGTTTTTTGTTCTCAGCGGTTTTCTCATCTACGGGATACTGCTTCACGAATTCGGCACCAAGGGCCGCGTGGACCTGCCAAAGTTCTACGTAAGACGGACCCTGCGGATTTTTCCGGGCTACTATTTCTTCCTGCTGATCACGCTGGCCGCAGTAGCGTTGATTGCCGCCAAGGCCAAGGCAGGAACGCCGCAGGCTGTGGCTGCCGCCACGACACTGCATGGTTTCTTTGCGGACTTTCTTTTCTTGTCTGACTACCTCCCCTCGTCCAACGGCACCACGTGGAGCCTGGCCGTTGAAGAGCAGTTCTACCTTGTCCTTCCTCTCTTGAGCTGGGCCCTGTTGTTTCGTCTCCGCCCGCTCCAGCGGATTTCTCTTTTGGGCGGCGCATATCTGGCAGTGACGTTCGCGAGACTCTGGATGTACAGCGGCGGGGTGCAGACTTTTGAAGACTTTGAAGGGCGGCTCTACACTCCGGCGCACCTCCGGGCCGATGCGCTCCTCGCAGGAGTCATCCTTGCTGAACTCTATGTCAGTTTCTCTCTTGGAAGGCGCGTGTCATTTGATCCGGGGCAGGTGCAACGTCGCATCATCACGGCCGGGACGGCGTTGGTCCTCCTCCTCTGCGGGCACTTGTTCACCTTTGAAGACAGCCCGCTCTACTATTCTGTCTTTCGCTTCAACGCTCTCAATCTTGGCTTTGCCGCGCTCGTCCTTCTGGTCTTGGATGCGCGGTCTCCTTTGGGGCGATTCTTCAGCGCCCGGATCTGGACGCCGTTTGCGAAGCTCTCCTACGGCGTCTATTTGTGGCATTCTCTAATCGGCATCGCCGGCCTGGGACTTGTGATAGGAACTTCGGGCGACGAAATCACCTGGAGCAAGGCAGCAGAGGCCTTCGTAGTGGACCTGGCGCTGATTCTCTTGTGTTGTTTTCTGGTCTTCAGCTTGGTCGAGTATCCATTTCTGGCATGGAAAGACCGCCAGAAAGCGGCGTCACCAGCGCTAGCTCCGGCGGCTGCGCCGGCTCCAAATGTCGGGGCGGTAGAATCGACGGGATGGGGAGGTCAGCGTCCCTCCGAGTATTACTTGGCGGCCTTCAGTTCATCCATGCGCAACTGGGTGGCGCGCATCCGGTCCTGAGCGCCGTTGGCTTTGTAAAAAGATTCCAGAGAGCGGAGCGCTGCGAGCTTCTCCTGCTTGCCGGCGGCTTTTTCCAGATTCCGTAACAGTTCCTTTTCGCGGAGGTCAAAGTCAGACGCTGGCGTGGACACCTTCTCTTTGGCTTCCTGATTGGGGAGCGTGGGGCTCACTTGGCCCGGGGGCACGGCGCGCCACGGTGTATCTTGATGCGCCGGGACAGACTTGGATGATACAGTTCCCGGATTTACGGACGGTTTAGAGACTTCTGACTGCAGGGATGCGGACCCATGGGAGACGGAGAGACCTTCTTCCCTGTCCACGTTCTCCGATTTTGACGTGCGCATGATCAGCGGCACACCGATGGCAAAGGCAAAGATTGCGGCAGAGGCGTAGCGGTAGATGCCGCCGGATTCCCCGGTGACTGCTTCTCGCGTCCTGTTCCAAGCCTCTTCTGCGCGCCAGCGGAAGGGCAGCACCTTCCCCATATCTTTGGATGAGTTCAGTTTTGAAAGGCGGTCAGAAAGGGACTTCTTGAATTGAGCATCTGACGTGCGGGGCGCCAGATGGCGGGATGAAGCCACCTCACGAAAGGCCTTCTGGACCCTCTCCTCTATGAGGCGGTCCGCCTGGTCCTGCTTTTCTGTCCTATCAGTCGATTCCAACGAAGTACTCCTCTCCACGTCCATCCCGCAACAACAGCCGTTTCAACAACTCCCTGGCCTTGAACAGCCGGCTCTTTACCGTGCCGATGTTCACATGCACCATCTCCGCGATCTCCTGGTAGGATAGATCGTCGAAGTACCTATAAATTAATATCTGCCGGTACTTCTTGTCCAGAGAATTGATCTTACTCATTAGATAGCGGGAGTCGTCGGAAAGTTCATGGTTTTTTTCCACGCTGATCCTGTCGTCAGAGAGCACAGCGCCGCTGGGCTCCAGGGGATCTTCGCGGTTGGATCTGCGTGACCGGAGGTGGTCCCGGCACTTGTTTACTACGATTCGGAAGAGCCAGGTATAGATGCCGCTTTCCCCGCGGAACCGGGCCAGGGCCATGTAGGCGGTTACGAGGGCGTCCTGAAGCACGTCTTCAGCGTCTTCCGGGCTGCCTATCATGGCGGTAGCCTTCCTGTAGAGCCTGATCCGATAGTCGGCCACAAGCTCAATGTAGGCGTCTGAATCTCCGCCCTTGACTCTACGGATGAGAAGAGCTTCGCGTTTGCGCTGCTCCTCCCGCTCTGGTGATACTTCTCTCCCCGCCATGCGATCCGCTCAAGAAAGTCAGCCTGACACGTCTTCCCGTCGTTCAGACATGGTCAGAACCAAAAGAACAATTCCTACTACGATCAGGCTGTCCGCGAAGTTGAACGTGGGCCACGTGTCCCAGGAAAGAAATCCCAGCGGACAGACTTTGCTGGAAGGAAGCGGGATGCAGAGAGTGCCGGCTCTGTCCCAGCCGAACCAGATGAATTCCAAAAAGTCCACGACACCGCTGACGTGATCCGCCTGCGGAAAAATAGAAAAATGCCATGACCTGTCCAGAAGCGACTTCACGAACATCTTATCGATCAGGTTTCCAAAGGCGCCGGCAAAGACCAGAAGCCAGGCCCATGCATGTCCCAGACCCGGATTGTGCAGACGGTAGAGGGCCAGAAATACAACGGCGGCGAGAGTCAGAAAGAAACCCATGACCGGCGCGGAGGGACCGGAGCCAAAAACAAAACGGTCATTGAAGACAAGACGGAGCTTTAACCAAGAGCCGCTCTCACCAATGAGGTCAATCCTGTCTTTTCCGTCCAAGAGGGAGCGGCTGGCAAGGCTGGGCGTATGGTTCATGATCTGGTGGGGCGCCAGGTGAAAGTTCAGGGCGCCGGTGACCAGTAGTTTGGACGCCAGATCAATTACGATGAGGACAACAAACGTTCCGAGCCAGACGGGAGTGAAGCTCTTCAGAAAGGGTTGCGGGAAGTCAAAGAGTCTGGAGAAAAGGGACGGGTTTCGAGACATACAACGTGGCAAACATGCCACCGGCGCACTTCAGGTCAAGCAAACTAGGCAGGCAAGGCCTCCTTCAGCCGGCGCCCACGGCTGCACCGCCGCCCGACAGGACCACCATATCGAGATTCAGGATGACGTTTGTGTTGTGCAGGGACAGGATCATGATCGACTTTTCCGGATCAAAACCCATCTGCGAAAGGATGGAATCGATGGTGGCATATCCCAGGCCGGAACCGCCGTCACTCGTATCCATGTTGTTCATAAAGAATTCCCACTCAGTTCCCAGCTTCCGGAACTTTCCAAACTCGGCGCGTTTGTCGTAGATGCGCTCCAAGTCCCTCTGGAGAATGGGGGCTGCATTGATAATTTCTATGACCAGCTGGCCTCCGGTAACGGCTGCCCTGAACTCTACATAGACGCGCTTGCGTCGAATCTCTTGGAAGTTGGCGCGGAACGCTTTCGTCCCGGCGAGCTTGGTCCGCTCTTCGCGTGTCATCTGCCGACGCTTCTCACGGCGGAGCTTGTTTTTGATTTCCAGCCACACGGCCTCTTGGTTCAGGATGGTCCGCAACTCCAGGAGAGCGCCCTCAAGCACTTCTGGATGGGCCTGCACAAAGTCGTTCAGAACAACGACCTCTTCGCACGTCTGGTCCCGGAGCATCTCTGCTTCATCAGGCCCGTGGCCGTGCGACAAAAACCATTCGCGGATCTTCCGGCGTAGAATCAGGAACTTGTGGTTGGCTTTGATGGCATTCTTGGCGAGCTCATCTACGATGCTGCCGATTCCCACCAGATGAAGGGCGGCCTCGGGGGGCAGAATGCCCGATATCCGGGCGGCGATATTCTCCCGGGCGTGGTGAGTCCACAGCATGATGCGGATGCGCGGTGTCCTCTCCCCCATAGCGGGCCCAGTTTACCGTTATGGTGCTTCGTGACAATTGTTTTCCCATTCGCAGGATTAAATCCTGCCGCTTTTCGGTTGTCATGCCGGTCCACCGCTTAAAGGTGCCCGGCATGCGGGCAGCCACGAATGAAGCAGCCACCCACCAGGGCATGCACTGGGGCTGGAATGACGTACGCCAACTGATAGACCGATATACGAACCTCCCCCCGGAAGCAATCATCAAACAGGATCTGCTGCGCCTGGGCATAGGGTTTGAAGAGGCGGCTCTGTCTTCCGGGTCGTTCAAGCAGAAAGACTACTTCATATTCACCTTCGACCATGTGCCTCTGGCTGACCAGGCGGAAGGCATCCGCTTCCGTATCCCGGAAGAAGTGCGGATCAGCGGCGGCCCCCTCTCGCTTCTGCCCACCGTCGTATCTGTCAGGGTCAACCCTCATTCGCCCTACCGCGTGACGGTGAAAGAGGGAAGAATCGTCCTCGCATTTCAGGAGGAGGTGTTCGCGGACGTTCAGTTCCCGCCCGTTCCATCCTATTACGCCCATCCCACGTCGGCCGGCAAGTCGCCGGGGGAAATTGCGCCTGTCATCGAGTGGGGTTATCTCATTTACCTGACCGTGTTCCGAAACTGCCAGTACTTTGGCCAGGAAGAAGAATGCGCCTACTGTGACATCAACCACAACTACCGCCAGCAGAAGAATCAAGGCCGGCCGTATACCGGAGTGAAGTCGCTCGAAGAAATCCTGGAAGTCCTCTCATGGATCAATAAAGAGGATCAAACGGCGAAAGTGTACACGATCACGGGCGGCTCCGTGGTTACGCAGCTCCGCGGCAAGAATGAAGTGGATTTCTACCTGGAGTACGCGGCGGGGATTGAAGCGCGCCACCCGGGACGCTGGATGGGTAAGATCGTCACTCAGGCCTGGGAAAAAGACGAAGTCAAGAAATTCAGAGATGCCGGGATCCGCGTTTATCACCCCAACTATGAGGTCTGGGACAGGGACCTTTTTTCAAAAATATGCCCCGGGAAAGAACGTTATGTGGGCCGT
>JACPZR010000539.1 GCA_016195395.1 Spirochaetia bacterium | reverse complement strand
ATTGTGAACTACTCTGAAAAAGCCCGCCGCGAAGGTCTTCTCTCCTTGGAAGACGACCTGGGCAGCATGGACGACGTCTTCTTGAAAAAAGCATTGGAACTGGTTGTGGACGGCACGGACCCTGAAGTGGTGCGGAACGTCATGCAGATCGAAATCGACAACTTGGAAGCCCGTCACCACCACAACCGGATGTGGTTTGAACAGTGGTCAACACTTGCTCCAGGGTTTGCTCTCATGGGAACGTTGATCGGGCTCGTATCCATTTTCGCGAACCTCTCGGGAGGGGACATGGCGGTACTGGGCCACGGTCTGGCCGCCGCCTTCTTGAACACATTCTACGGCACATTTATCGCGAACGTGTTTGCTCTGCCGATGGCCGGTAAACTCAAAGCGCTTTCAGAAGAAGAAGTGCTGATGCGACAGGTCCTCCTTGAGGGAACACTCTCCATTCAGGCCGGCGACAACCCGCGTATCGTAAAAGACAAACTCCTGGGCTTCCTGAAACCGGGCGAACGCAAAGAGATCGAAGACGAAGTCAAGACGTAACGTCGATCCTGGTTGGAGTAACACATGGCTGGCAAAGGCAAGAAAGCAGAAGAATGCAAAACGGGGATGGAGGCCGCTCCCCCCTGGATGCTCACATACATGGACTTCATTACGTCCACGTTGTGCATCTTTGTGATTCTTTACGCGTTGTCCAAGCGCGGCGGCGGCGTGGGCACCGGCGCGGGCGTGGGAGAAATCCGCATTCTTGTCTCCGCGTTCACGGGCGCGCTCGGCATGTTTGAAGGGGGCCAGACGCTCTCAAAAGGACAGATGGAAGAGATGGGCATGAACTTGGAAGCCCTGCCGTCTATGACTGCCGGTCGGACTCTGTCTGATGCCCGCAAACGCGCCATGACGATTTTCCGACGTGAAGTCAAAGCACGCACCATCCGGATCACGGAAGACGAGCGCGGCCTCGTGATCTCTCTGATCGACGCATCGTACTTTACTCCCGGAAGCGCGCTTTTGACGCCGGAACTCCAGGAAACGCTCCGCAAATCCACGGGCCTCATTAAAGAGCTGGGGCGATACACCCGCGTTGAGGGATACGCCGCCAAGGGCGAGGACCAGGTCATTGCCGGGGGACGCGGCACAGCGCGCGCAGAACGCAGTTATATGAATACGTGGGACCTCGCGGGAGCGCGGGCCATCAATTCGCTTGTCTTTTTGCAGAACCAAGGGATCGACGCGTCGCTTCTGCAGGCGGGAACATACGGTTCAGCCCGACCTATGGCCGAAGAAGGTGACAAAGGGACGCCCGAAAGCGCTGCGTTCAACCGTCGGATCGACATCGTTATCATGCCTCACAAAAACCCCGAACGCAGCCAGTCTGAATCAGGATTCGGTTTGCCTAAAACACGGCTTCCCGGATTTGATACCCTAATTCCGGATCGATAGCCATTTTGCGCGTCTTATCGACGCAATAAATGGTGAATAAATAGTCCGGACCGCCCCGCGGCGGAAACTCGTGCCCGCCTTTTTGGCAGGCGCGGCGATCTTTTTTTGCAAGGGAACATACGTATATGGAAAAGTTTTTCACCTCGCAAGGCTTGGAAACGTCATTAGCCCTCGGTGTAGTGGGCCTGATCGCTGCCATCGCTTTGGTATTCTGGATTAAAAACCTCTCTCCGGGATCGGAGAAGATGCAGGAGGT
>JACPZR010000538.1 GCA_016195395.1 Spirochaetia bacterium | reverse complement strand
GACCATGTTTTGTCGGTCTGCAAGCGAAAGCCCCGTTGGAAGCGCGCCGGTCATCTTTGACACAGCAATGGACTCGCCCGTCAACGGAGCCTCATCGGAACGAAGGTTGACAGCTTCCAAGAGGCGCCCGTCCGCGGGAACTCGGTCCCCGGGATGCAGACAGATAACGTCGCCCGGAACCAGATCACGCGCTGGAAGCGTCACCGGCTCCCCGCTGCGAATGACCTCGGCGTTGGGGGCGCTCATCTTGCGGAGCGCGTCCATGGCTTTTTCGGCGCGGAATTCCTGAACAAACCCAAGAGCCGCGGCAAAGACAACGATGACGGAAATGACGATGGCTTCCGTTCCGTGCCCCATCAGAACAGACAGGCCGGCGCCAATCAGAAGAATAACGATCAGAACATTCTGGAACTGACGAACAAGGAGCGCCCACGGGGAAGTTTTCCGCCCCGCAGGTAGTTCATTAGGACCGTATTGGAGAAGTCTCTGCGCCGCATCGTCGTGCGTCAGACCGTCCGCGGCGCTTACAAGACGGACGAGAGATTCCTCTATAGTACGCGCATGCCATGCTTCAGTGACCGCGGATGTGGCCGCTTGAGCTGCATTGGAAGGAGAGTCTCCGCCCATCCCTTTCTATGAAGTCGGCAAAAGGCGATGTCAAATCGAATATCGCCCTTGGAACCAAACAAATATCAGAATGACGGGGCACTCACCCGCAAAAGGACAGCGGCTTAGTTGCAGAAGTCGATGCGACCTTCTTTCGTGTACTTTACGGATGCGCCGGAAGTGAATTGAAGGTATTTCACTCCGTCGATGCAGATTTCGGAATAGCCGCGATATCCGGCGATTTTGCGGTCCAAGAGGCCGCACGAGGAAACGACTGCAATCAGAAGGGCCGCAGCGAGGAGACGTTGAATGGAAAGGTTCATGACCGAACCCATGTGTCCGCCTTCCGATTGTCAACCGTTTCGACTTGACTGACACACAAAGCGGACGTTTCTACGGGCATGGAGCAGGTCTTTTCCCGACGGTCGTTCCTCAAAGCGTCCCTGCTCTTTGGCGGCGCTGCGCTCGCGACGGCCGGGGCCACGCGGTTTCTGCCGCGCCATCATCACGGAAAGCTCCTCTCCCTCAACGGGTATCTTGCTGATATTCTGTACGCACTGGCGGAAGTGACACTCCCGGGAAACGGTATGCCCACGGCGGAAGAAGCCGGCGTCATCCAACGGACCGATGAAGAGATAACGTTCGTTTCAGAACAGATCCGCTCGGATTTGAAAGCGGCGCTCTATTTTGTCGAGGTCTCCCCGCTGACCGGCGGTTACTTTGGCCGATTCTCGCGGCTTACACCCTCGGAGCGACTGGCATTTCTGCGCGCAGGGGAAACCGGCAGTTCCGATTTGCTGCGGTCGGCCATTTCCAATCTGCGGATGGTCATTCTCTTGGTCTACTACGGTCACAAATCTACGTGGAAGAAGATTGGATACGACGGGCCGTTTGCGGGATTCCCGGAGAAGCTCTCCGAGCAGCGCGTCCTCTATGCCAAGGAGACGGCATAGTAGTATGGCTGTCTTCCAATATAATGACATCCGCGGCGGTCGCATCAAGACGGATGTCTGCGTGATAGGTTCCGGCTGCGGCGGCGCCACTGCAGCAAAGAAGCTGCTCCAGAAAGGCTTCAAGGTCATCGTGCTTGAGCAGGGCGGTTACTACACAACGGATACATTTGATAACCACGAACTCAACATGGCAGGCAAGGTATCGGGAGACCGCAATCTCTTCACCACAACGGACGGCAATGTCAACCTGCTCTTTGGGCATAACGTCGGCGGCGCGTCGGTTCACTATTGGGCGGACAGTTATCGAACACCGGATGACAGGCTCCTCCTTTGGGAAAAGAAGTTCGGCATCACCGGCCACCGCAAAGAGGATTTGGAGCCTGCATTTGCGGAACTCGACAAGCGTCTCAACGTTCATCCGGCCGGCGACGAGTTTCTCAACCAGATGAATCGACTGGTAGAGAAAGGATCGCACAAACTGGGATGGCACGGACACAGAGTCCCGCAGGCGCGCAAAAACTGCCAGAAGTCGGGACACTGCATGCAGGGGTGCG
>JACPZR010000537.1 GCA_016195395.1 Spirochaetia bacterium | reverse complement strand
TTTCAATCCGCCGGTTGTGAAGGGCGATTCGATTTACTTTGGGTCCATCGACGGCAACTTCTACGCGCTCGACGTAACGTCGGGCTACATGCGCTGGAGTTTTGCGGCAAAGAACATGGTGAACTCCGTGCCGTACGCGGACGATGACCGCGTCTACTTTGGCGCCAATGACGGAAATGTGTACGCAGTGGCCCAGTCCGACGGCCGGCTCCTGTGGACATTCCCTACCGGCGATCCCGTCCAGTCGCTTGTGCTGCGATACAAAGATACGGTTATTTTCACAAGCGACACAGGGGCCACGTTCTTCGTGACGCCGGACGGACAGGAACAGAACCGCATTCCAAACCCCGTCTGGTCCCACCACACATTCCAGGTCTACGATAACGTTCTCTATTGGGCGCCCCTTGGCAGAAAGTTCGGCGCGTACGACATGAAGACGCGGAATTTCCTGTGGACGGTGGACGCGTCATCGCCCTACCCCATCTGGTATTCATTCGCCGCCTTGGACGACAAGCGGGTTTACTACGCGAGCAGTTTCTACAAATACGGCCCCGTGGAACTGACGTACTACGCCTTGGACAGAAAGAACGGCGAGCTCCTCTGGCAGGATAAGCACGACCTGGATGTCGGCCCCAATACGCTGAATACGCGCGATAACACATTCTACAAACACGTTATGCTTCTGGATTACATGGCGCCTTCCCTCTACGGCGACAAGGTCATCTATACGAGCGGTGACATCAACGTCCGCGCCTACTACGCAAAATCCGGGAAAGTCGCATGGACCCGCAAGCTCGATTACCCCACATCGAGCGCACCCACAGTGGCGGGAGACCGGCTCTATTTCGGCGTGGCCGGCAACGAAGACGACAAGAAGAAAAAGCCGCGGCTCATGTGCCTGTCCGCGGACAGTGGAAAGACGCTCTGGGAAATGGACACGGAAGGCGCCATCCTGTCAGCGCCCGTCATCTCCGGCAAACGGATGATCTTTGGGACAGACAGGAATATTTTCTACGTGCTCGAAGAGATCTTCTAATAAGACTCCGCTAATACCCCGCGCCCTCCGACCTGTGACCCGCTGCTATGACTTCTTCCGAAAGAGCCCCGCAATTTGCGATCTCTTCCAGACTACAAGCGCCGCAATCAGGATGAACGGGAGCAGGTAGATGAGTCCGTAGCTCATCCAGAGCAGCATGCTGATGAGGCCAAAGAACGCTCTTTTGTAGGGAGGAATTTCCACGGCGTCGGCAACAGCTGGTCCCTGAACAGAGACGGCAATCACCGCCCAGTTTACACGGTCGCGGATCTTCCATTTTTCAAACTCAGCGGCATCGCGCGCGTTTTCGCTCTGTTCAAGCAGGTCTTCCCGGTCCTTCCAGTTTTTGGCGGCGGGATCTCCAAAGACAGCGTTAGAACGCCGCTGCGCGCGAAGGGATTCCCGATCCGACTTCATCTTTTCCTGCGCCATGTGTTCCGTATGGTCGGTTACGGTAATGTTCTCTGATACGAGTGTTCCGGTTGTATCGAGATCCTTGAGAGCGTCATACATGGATTCCACGCGGACGGCCATTTCTGCGTTCAACGTTAACCGCCCGTGCGCGTCAGCAGAACTGGATTTCAAAAATCCGTAGCGCGATGCCACGGCCAGGATGTTCTTCCGCGCATTTTGAAAATCAGAAGAGTTATACGAGACTTCAATGCGGTACTCAAGCAGACGGCCGGATGCTTTCTCCATGGGCACAATGCCCGGTCCAATCAAGTATGAAAACGAATCCTTCCCCTTGTCCTTGGACTGTGCCTGTCCTGTCAGATCGCGGGCGTCTTCCTCGCCGCCCACGGCTCTTGTGCCTTTGCCTTCCGCAGACGGAGAATCCATTTTGGCCGAAAGATGATCTACCGATTCCAAAGCAGACTGCTTATCCGCGCGCTGTTTGCAGGAGCCCGCCGTTATCGCAACAAAGGCGATGAATGAAAAAAGCAGGAATAACGCGCGGGGCTGTTCACCCCGGCGGGAGGCGGCATGTTGGAAACGGGCTGAAATCGACATACCTTATCGACGGATTGAACGGCGAATCTGTTCTGAGAAAACGTTGCTTCACAAAACAGCCTGAAAGGAAAGCGGTGCGTTCAGTCGTGGTAGATAGCGTGAATCGCTGCAGCATAGTTGTCAAACACCACGTTACGCTTGATCTTCAGAGTGCGCGTCATTTCCCGGTCCGGATCAAAGCCGCGCGGAAGTACGGCAAAGTGATTCCCGGGGATCATCTCAAACGGCTTAAATCCTTTGTCACGGGTAATCAACCGGCCGATCTCCGCCTTAAAGAGAGCGCGCACGTCCGGGTGATGGTTCCACTCTTCGGTGGATTCCGGAGCGCCCGGAACGGCTTCGCGGACTTTGTCTACGTTCGGGACAAGGAGCGCCGCCAGCGTCTTTTTCTCGTTGCCCACGACCACAACCTGATCCACGTACGGCGATTCCAACAAACGGTCTTCAATGGGCGACGGTTCCACGTTCTCCCCGCCGCCAAGTACGATGGTGTCCTTGGCGCGTCCGGCGAACATGAGTTCGCCTCTGTAACTCAGTATCATAACGTCGCCGGTATCGTAGAAGCCGTCTGCGTCGAACATGGATCGCGTGAGTTCGGGCTCACGATAGTAGCCCGCAAACAGCTGGTCGGTCTTGACCCAGAGCACGCCTTTCTTTCCAACCTGACCCGACACATCGGCGCCGGTTTCATCTTTCAGGCGGATCTGGTAGCCGCGGAGCGGCCGACCCAGCGCGCCCGGGGTGGGTTTTTCAGAGGATCGAACAGCAATGATGCCGCAGACTTCTGTCATGCCGTAGCCTTCCACAACGAGGATCCCCACAGCTGATAGAAATCGATCCACGTGGGCCGGCAGAGCGCTTCCGCCGGATACGGAGATGCGCAGGCGTCCGCCCAAGGCCTGGTGAATGTTGGAGAATACTTTCTTTGCAAAGAGTTTGGGAAGAAGCAGAAAGCAGAGTACATTCAATGCCCAGACTCTTTTGAAAAAGGAGACTAGGAAGAACGGCTTCTGAACCGCCGGATTATAACCAAAGAGGACAGCAACCTTGCGAGACCAGAGTTGGCCCACGGACAGACAGAAGGAAAAGATCTTGCGCTTGATTTTTGATTCTTTGCTCACCCGTCCCATGATGCCGTTGTAAACCGACTCCCAAATGCGCGGAACAGACGGAAAGATGGTGGGTTTGAAATCCCGCAGGTCATCCCTGAGGGAGCTCATGTTGGTGATCAAGAAATCGATCCCCTGCATCACGGAGTAGTATTCAAGGATTCTTTCATAGACGTGCCACGGAGGCAGGAGGCTCATTCCACGGTCGTTCTCTCCCC
>JACPZR010000536.1 GCA_016195395.1 Spirochaetia bacterium | reverse complement strand
AGCGCTCAAAGCATTGGAACACGCCCATCCTGATATTGTTCTCTTGGACCAGATGCTCCCTGATATCCCGGGCCTTGACGTCCTTGCAAAAATGAAACGCAATCCGGACCTGAAACGGCTCCCTGTACTCATGATCACGGCTGATGTGCAGCGCGACAACGTTCTGCGGGCCGCGCGCCTTGGCGCGTCCGACTACATCATCAAACCCATCCGTCCGGACACGCTCAAGTCCAAAATGAACCGCGTGTGGAACCTGGTGCAGCTGGAGCGACGCGCTCGCGTTGCCCGCGGAGATGCAAGCGCGGTGGAACTGACCCGCCGCCCCGGCATGAGCGTATTTCATCTGGACGGGCTCATGGACAAGACTATGCTCAGCCGCTTTACGCAGTACGCAACGTCGGAATTTCTGAGCCGCGCGCGGAAAGATGAAATCGCGTTGGACCTCGTGGGTCTTGTGGAAATGTCAGAAGAGGGCAGAAACCATTTATCGTCCATCTTTGCGCACATCATGGCAGCCGGACGCAATCCGCGCGTCATCGCGGGCCGTCACTACGTAACGTTGCTCGAGATGGGCCTGAATCCGGAATCGCAGATCTTTATCATGATGGAAGATCTTGCCAAATACCTGCACGCAGAGACCTGACAGCGCGGTCTATTTCTCTTCACTGTATTTACGCCGCGGCCACAAGAGCCGGAGCCGGTCGAGCAGACGAATCTCCTGGCCGATCGCCGCCGGATGGTAGAGCTGTACTGTTTCAAAACCTGGAGGCCGGTACTCTGCGTCCACGAAATGGCCGGGAAAGTCGTGCGGGTAGCGGTATCCCTGCCCTGCACCCTCGGAGGCGTGGGTCTTCGTGGGCGCGTTACGGATGAAATTGGGAACGCCGATCTCCCGGCCTTTCACCGCGGCGAGCGCCGCATCCACGGCTTTGTAGCTGGCGTTGCTTTTGGGGGCCGACGCAAGAAATGTGGCAGCCTGCGCTAAAATGATCCTGCCCTCCGGCATCCCAATGCGTTCGAGCGCTTGAAAGGCCGCCACAGCCAGTTGGAGACCCATGGGAGCAGCGTTACCCACATCCTCGGACGCAAAGATCACCATCCGTCGGGCAATGAAGAGCGGGTCCTCACCGCCGTCGAGCATGGCGGCCATATACAGGAGAGCCGCGTCAGGGTCTGATCCCCGGAGACTCTTGATGAAAGCGCTTGCATAGTCGTAGTGGAACTCTCCCAGTTTGTCGTACCGGCGGACGGCTCCCTGCAGTGTGTCGCGTATGACGTTATACGATATTCTCTTCTCTCCGGTGAGAGGGAGACCCCGCCGCGCCACTTCCAGCAGTCGGAGCATTTTTCGCGCATCCCCGCCGCCGCTTTCAATGAGCGCCGCCTGCGCTTCCTGTTCCAGTTCCACGCCGGCGAAAAGCGGGTCGGTTTCCAAAGCACGCCGCAGAATCAAGCCCAAAGCTTCCACAGACAAAGCCTCAAGCCTGTAGACCTGGCATCGGGACAACAGCGGACCGATCACCTCAAACGAAGGATTTTCCGTGGTAGCGCCCACGAAGACCACCCACCCCGCCTCCACGGCCTCCAAGAGCGCGTCCTGCTGCGACTTGCTGAAGCGGTGGATTTCGTCGATAAAGAGGAGAACGCGTTTCCCTGCAAAGAAAGCGGACTTCCCCTCTTCGATAACGTCTCGGACGTCTTTGATCCCGGACGATACAGCGGAGAGGGCCCGGAACACCAGGCCCGACTCTTTGGCCAGGAGCCCCGCGAGCGTGGTCTTACCGGTTCCCGGCGGACCGTAGAGAACCATGGAATGAACGGGACGCGCGCGGAGGAGCTTGGTCAGTTTCTCCTGACCCACAAACTCCTCCCAACTGGCCGGACGAAGCCGCTGTGGAAGCGGCTCCTCCGCGGAAAACAACGATTCAGTCAGCGCCTTCCTCCACAATCCAGCGCTTCATTTCTTCAATGAGTTCCGTGGACTTGGTCTGGAGCTGCGCCAGGTTCTCTGTTCTCACCAGTTCCATCATACCGGTCTGCACAGACTTCCGCAGAATGCCTTTCATCTTCTCTACGCCTTCCGGATCCGCGAGCGCAGCCTTCAAGCCGTCCCTGATCCCCGCATTCACGTTGATCAGTCCAATGCGCACTGCAAACCCAATGGGGGACACAAGCCACGGTTCCATGGCGCGGTTGATGGAGAAAATGACCATGTCTGTGATTTCTTTTGTCAGCTGTGGTAGTACGCGCGCGGCCACAATGTCCAGCTGCGACTCGATCAACTCACGGCCCTTCACAAGCTCGCGCCCCAGAGACGAGTTCAGCAATTCCCCCGGTCTCTGGCTTCTGATCATCGCCTGCGTCTGCGTAAGAATGTTCACCATTACGATGTCTGAGATCTCGTCCGCGATCACCGCAGCGTTATCGTGTATGATGTCCGGCAGGATTCCGCCTCCGGGAACAAAGCCAAACTCTCTGATTCTAAAACCAAAGCAGATAAAACGTCCCAACCGGACCCATGCGTCATGATGCGGGGACACCAGGTTGAAAACTTCATACCAGCGGCGGATGGGAAACAGATACCACTTGCGGAGTTCGCGCCGGTAGAGCGCAAGCCCCCAGCGGAACAGGAAGTCCAGCCAGAAGAAAACGACAAATCCCAGGTCGCACCGGTAAAACAGATCCACAGGCTCGCCGTCCTCGCCAATATGGCGGAAGAAGTTGCGGCTCACCAGGGGACGGATACGTTCATTGAAGAAATCAAGTTCACTTTTCAGGCGCGCGGGATTGTCCTTGGACAGGTTGGCTTCGCTGAAGAATTTCGCAAACGCTGCCTTGGCGGATTCCTCTTTTTCTTTGGGATGTTCACGCATCCGTTTCTTGATCAGCTCGAGTGCGCCGTCTTTGTGCGCGGTGGTAAACGGGCTGTCATCGATCATCCGCCTGCTGAGCGTTGTCATGGACTCACGCAGCTGCTTTTGGGCCTCATCCGCCTCTTTACCTGTGCCTCCTGCCTGCAAAGCCGCGGCGAGTCTGTCAAACTCAGCCAGGTACTCGGTAGTGAACCGGTGCGGCTCAATGCCTTTCAGAGGATCATAGAGCCTCTGCACGGCCGGCAGGTAGTCGAAGTAGACGTCACGGAAACGCAGATAAGTAAAGTCGAACAAGATGAAGAGAAGATTGATTCCAGAAACGACTGTAAAGACGAGGCCATACCACGAAAATCGTCGTGCACCGGACTTGGAGCTGCGAGAAGAATCCATAGGAGGTGTTTGTCCGCGCCCGGATACGGGTCAATGCGAAAAACGAGTGACGAAAAGCATAGGAAGCCCGATCGAGCCTTGTGTCCTCCGGTATGTTCTGCGTTTTTGAAGGGATCGACGGGTCCGGCAAATCTACGCTCTTGTCGCTCCTGCAGGGGGCGCTCCCGGGTCCCAATCACCCTGAGATCTCACACCGATTTACGGACGTTCAGTTTTTAAGGGAACCCACGGACTTTGAAACGGGACGTGAAATCCGCAAGCGTCTGGCAGCCCCTTCCGGAACGGATCGTAACGAGTGGATCGACTTGTTTCTCCGTGACAGGGCGGACAACGTCGCGCGGAACATCCGTCCGCTCCTTGCTTCCGGAGCGCTGATCCTTCAAGATCGCTATTACTACTCCACAGCGGCCTATCAGGGGGATGAGTCGAAGCCGCCCCATCCCGTGGAGATCGTGGACATGAATCTGGAGCGAGGATTTCCCCGGCCGGATCTGGTTTTCTTTCTGGCTCTCCCGGCGGAGACGGCGGTGCATCGTATCAGCGGACGCGAAGCCCGAGAAATCTTTGAAGAGGAAGGAATACTGCGTGCTATCGACAGCCGGTTTCGCGCGGTGCTGCCACCGGATACTGTCTACTTGGACGCACACGATACACCCGAGACTTTAGCCGACCGCGTCCTCACTTCCATCCGCAAGGCGGCCGGCTGCTGATGAAGATCTATACCAAAAAGGGCGACAGCGGACAGACACAACTGGCCAGCGGGGAGCACGTCCGCAAGTCGCACGAACGCGTGGACCTCTACGGCACGGTGGATGAACTCAACTCCTGCATGGGCGCCGCCGCCGCTTTCTTTGAGGGAGCTCCTCTTGAAGAGACTAAGCGTGAGTTTGAACAGATCCAAAGCCTTCTCTTTGAATTGGGATCGGAACTGGCGGGATGGAAGGGACCGGAGCCGGCCATCCGGGAGGATGACGTTATCGTACTGGAGCGCTCGATTGACCGGATGACGTCGGGACTTGCCGCGCTCAAACACTTCATCCTGCCCGGCGGCACAAAGGGGGCTTCTCTTACGCACGTGGCCCGTTCCGTATGCAGACGCCTGGAACGAATGATGACGGACCGGAGCGTAGACGCGGGCGCGTACAAATACATCAACCGACTTTCCGACTATCTCTTCACCGTGGCCCGTTACGCGAACGCATCAGCCGGCGTAGCTGACATTTCCTGGAAGTCGCGGCAGAAATAACCGGCCCTAAACACGACAGGCTCCAAAGCCGCCCGGTTCTCTTGATGAGTTTTCCTGATTAGTTTTCTTGAGTGAGCTTCTTGATCTTGTCGCGGAGCTGCGCTGCTTCTTCAAAGCTTTCTGTTTCCACGGCTTTCTGGAGCTGCTGTTTCAAACGCTCCAGCTCATTCCGGGGTTCCGGGGCCGACTCTTCCGACTCTGTCCCTTCCGCCGCTTCCGTTGTGGTGCCCTCTTCTCCAATGACGACCGCTGCTTCCTGGTAGACTTTTTCATTCATGTAGATGGGGCATTTGGCGCGTATGGCGATGGCCACCGAGTCCGACGGGCGGGCATCCATTTCCACAACGCCGTCCGTGGACTGGACCACGATCCGCGCGTAGAAGATGTTGCCGATGATGTCATTGATGACAACGTGCATCACTTTAGCTTCCATTTCCTGAAGCATATTGATGAGCAGGTCATGTGTGTTTGGACTGGGAGGCGTTACTCCATCCAGTGCGCTCGAAATAGAATACGTTTCCAGCGGGCCAATGAAAATGGGAACGACCTTAGTGGACGTGGAACCCGTTGGTTTCAAGAAAATAGCAAAACCTACGTTCGTTATCGACACGTCCGAAATCGTGACTTCGAGCATCGTTGCCATCCTTGGAGCGATTGCGGGAAGAGAAACCAATTTTTCCGTCCCCGGCACGGCTTTTTCAGCCCGTCGCTCCGACGTGATCCTTCTATTTAACGTCCCAACGCACTGTGACAGGACCAGCCAATGACGCGGAAAGTCCCGGCTCACCGCTGTGAAATTCCAGCTGGAGATTCACGGGAAAGAAATCCTGGCGCGGCGCCTCTCCCACAGAACCATACTTTTTGTGATATTCCAGGAGCATTGTGCCCAGGTAATCAAAGCACCACATGCCGGCCCCGTTTTCATCCAACCGAAAGCCCTCCAAGTGCCCGCCCACCACCCGGCCGTTCTTTACAAGGGTCCACGGGCAGCTTCCGTTCCGACGCACGCGGTCGGCCTCCGCTTCCGTCAGCTTCCGGGAAAAATCCACGCGCAGGCCCGGCGTCTGCCGGCTGTGAAAATACATGTAGAAAGACAAATCGCGCCAGGTTCGCGTCTTGTCGGCAGGGATTTGGAATTGGTACTGGTGCGCCTCCGGCATCTGCGCTTCACAGTGGTCGGAATAGTCGTCGCAGAAAAATGCGCGGGTGACGTGCAGATCGCACGATGCCGTGAGGCAGAGGGCTGCAGCCATTGCTGCCGTGATAACGCTATTTCTGATTGGAGTAAATAATTCGAAGGTCATTCATCACCGTCACAACGTCGCTTTCTCGGTATAAGTCGGGCGTATGACTGTAAGGACGAAACGTCATCCGCTCAAAATAGAAAAGAGTCTCCGCCCATATCCCGCTGTAAAGATACACGCGGTGAAAGTCTTCTTCCAAGGAAGTCCGCACCACCGTGTAGTCAGCCACGTAGCCCGGATCCAGCTCCACGAGCGGACGCCCGTTGTCCTGCCGCTTGGTCTCGATGGTCAGGAGCTTCCGCCTGATATCCACCAGTTCTTCTCTGCCGACGGGCCGCTGGAAACTCACAAATCGGATCTGTTCCGGCGCCGTCTTCCCATAGAGCGACCGCAGATTCGCGCTCCGGATAGCCGGGGTTTCAAAGTCAGCTTTTCCAAACACATCCTCCAGGTCCTTGCGGGCCTTGAAATAGAGGTCCATGTCGCTGAAAGATACCGCAACGTACGGCCGCGCAGGCTTGGGCTCATTGACGGGTGGCTTCCACTTCGCCATGAACAAGGGTCGCCGCGAGGCATCCCAGGGGCAAGCATGATACTTTACATGCCGGATCGGAATAGAAAGTCTTGCCCAAAACAAGTCGGTCCAACAGTTTGATGATGCGTTCGCAGGCGGGCCAAACAGTGTTCCAAGAAACACCCCCAGAACTGTATCAGTCGATCATCGAGAATTTCCGGGACGGATTCTGGATCGCAGACCCTGCCGGGCACATTGTGCAGGTCAATCAAGGTTACTGTCTCCTTTCAGGATACACCAAAAGCGAACTGCTCACGATGCAGATTGGGGACCTGGAAGCCTCAGAGTCGCCGGCAGACACTGCCGTCCACATGCACAAGATCATGTCAAACGGCCATGACCGTTTTGAGACATGGCATAAGCGAAAGGACGGCAGGACCTTCCTTGTGGACGCCACGATCAGCTACGTTGCGCCGCACGGGTTCATCTGTTTTTTCCGCGACATTACAGAACGGCGTCGCAGCCAGGATGAGCTGAAAGAACAGACGCTCCTGTTGAACGAATCGCAGCGCATTGCCCGCATCGCAAGCTACAAGACAGACCTCATCACAGGAGAATGGTCCGGCTCTTCCATGCTGGATGAAATCCTGGGTGTCCCGCCCGATTTCCACCGGACCCTAAAAAGCTGGGCGGAGCTCATCCATCCCGATGACGCACCGGGCGTGAACGCGTACCTCCAGAACCAAGTGCTCGAAAAGGGACAACCGTTCAACCGACGCTACCGCATCATACGTCCCGTCAATCAGTCCGTGCGCTGGGTCCATGGTTTTGGAGAACTACAGCGCAATGCGGACGGAAAGATCATTGGAATGATCGGAACGCTTCAGGATGTCACGGATCTAAAACTGACGGAAGAGGCGCTCGTAGAGCGTGAGAAGGAATTCCGCGCAATGTCTGAGCAGGCGGCCGTGGGCGTTGTGCGCGTTGATTCACACACCGGAAGATTCATCTGGGCCAACAGGAAGTTTTCTTCCATGCTCGGTTACCCTCACGAAGAACTCATGAAACTCACGTTCCAAGACGTGACGCACCCGGATACGCGGGACGAGGATTCTGACCGCGTTCGTCGGCTGGTGCGCGGAGATTTCCGCGAATTCACAATCGACAAGCGTTATGTGAAGAAGGACGGTTCCGTTTTGTGGGGGAACCTGAGCGTATCCGCGCTTTGGAACCCCGACGAACCACCAAGGCATCATCTGGCCATCGTGCAGGACATTACGGAACGCAAGCGGGCGGAAGAGGCGCTGCGCGCGGCGTCGCTGTATGCGCGCGGCCTTCTTGAAGCCAGCCTTGACCCGCTGGTAACGATCAGCCCGGAGGGCAAGATCACCGATGTGAACCAAGCCACGGAACTCGTCACCGGCCTTCAAAGGGATATTCTCGTCGGAACGGATTTTTCCGCGTACTTCACGGATCCCCAGAAGGCCAAAGCGGGATACCAGAAGGTTCTGTTAGAAGGCCTGGTGCGGGACTACCCTCTGACGATCCGGCATCAGACAGGAAAGGAGACCAAGGTTCTGTATAACGCGGTAAGTTATCTGAACGAGTCGGGGACCATCCAGGGAGTTTTTGCGGCGGCCAGGGATATTACGGAACGGGAGCGCGCGGCGGAAGCGCTCCGGGAAAATGCCGCCCAGCTCCGGCGTGCGCAGGAGATTGCGCACATGGGAAGCTGGGTCTGGAATGTGAAAACAAATACGGTCACATGGTCAGACGAAATGTACCGGATCTTCGGCGTCGATAAAGACACCTTCGACGGTGACCTCGAAGCGATCGTAAAGAAAGCCATTCACCCGGAGGATCGCAAAGCTGTAGAGGCCAGCAACGAATCAGTGGCAAAGTTTGGGAAACCCATTCCATTGGAGTACCGTGTAGTGAGGCCTGACGGCACAATCCGCAATGTCTGGGGTGAAGCCGGAGACAGTATCCATGACTCTGACGGGAGCATTCTATCGCTGTCAGGGATCGTTCTCGACATTACAGAACGCAAGCGCGAGGAGAAGGACCGTGAGCGGCTCCTTGAGCAGTTGAACCAGTCGGGCAAGTTGGAGGGACTGGGAACACTCGCAAGTGGGATTGCGCATGATTTTAACAATATCCTGAGCATAATCATGGGCCATACCCAAAGACTGAAAGACCAGCCCACAATCTCATCTGAGAGCGCCAAAAGCATTGATGCTATCGAAACGTCGGCGCTCCGCGGCACGGCCGTTGTGCGACAACTCCTCACCCTTGCCCGCAAAGATGAGTCTGTCTCCAAACCTGTTTCCCTGAACGACATCGCCAGTGAAATGCGGAGCCTGCTCGAGGCAACGTTCCCCAAGACCATATCGGTAACCGTAGACCTGAACGCCGACCTCCCGCCCGTTCTCGCGGATGCATCCCAGATCCATCAGGTGCTGTTGAATCTGTGCGTGAACGCGCGCGACGCCATGCAGCAGGGCGGACGCCTGACCATCGCTACAAAGAAAGTGGGGCGCGACGCAGTGCTCGCGGATTTCCCCACAGCCAACGCCAGTGAATATGTGGTGATGAGCGTTACGGACACGGGCATAGGTATGGACGCAGAGACAAAACGACGCATCTTTGAACCGTTCTTTACAACCAAAGCCGTCAACAAGGGCACGGGTCTCGGCCTCTCCCTCGTATGGTCGGTCATCCAGAACCACCGGGGTTCCATTGCAGTGGACAGCCGACCGGGACATGGCACAACGTTCCGCCTGTATTTTCCAGTGGCAGAGCAGACGTTGGAAGTTCCCCGGAACACAGAGAAGAAGAAAGGATCGCCCCAGGGTTCGGAGACCGTGCTTGTCATCGAAGACGAGCCGCTCCTTTCAGAACTGCTGGGCATCTATCTGTCGGAGGCTGGTTACTCGGTGTTGTCGGCCAAGGACGGGGAAGAAGGCGTTGCCACTTTCAAAGAACACCGCCATGAAATCTCACTCGTTCTGTGCGACCTGGGAATGCCCAAACTGCCGGGAGATGAGGTCTTTCGCCAGATACGAGAGATTGATCCCAACGCAAGCGTCATCATCTGGAGCGGATTCATAGATCCTCATCTGCGGGCCCGGCTGGAAGCGGCGGGCGTTGCACAGATCATACAGAAACCGCACGTCGTCTCTGAAATGCTGGGACCCATCCGCGCCGTACTCGACAAGAAGAAAGCCAAAGCGCCTTAGCCTCATCTAGAGGCCAAAAACCACTTGACGAAGGCCGTACACAACCGTGTGCATCGACCAATGGCGGACGAACGCAAGGGCGAACTTGAATTTCCGCAGGCGCGGGAGCAGATCGAAAAGGAGCTTGAGAAGCTGCGCGGCGGACGGCCCGCCATGGAGATTCCTCTCTTTGCGCTCGAGCAGGGGGAGACAAAGTTCGCGTTTGCTCCGGACAGCTTGAACAACGAGAGACTTTGGGACGCGCTGGGCGTCATACGCACGCATATTGAAAACGTCCGCATCCACACCTTTGAACCGGGCTACGTTGTCTTTCAGTCCATGGGCCAGTATCCGTTCGATGCCAAGGCCGCCGTGTCCGGAACTAAATTCAAGTTTCAATCCATTGGAAGCCGGCCGCGCGTGGAGGTAACGCGTCGCGGCAACTTTGACCAGTTTGACATCCAGGCATGCATCAGCTTGTTCCGTCAGTTCACTCAGGGAGGACAATCGAGTCCTGCCGACAAACTCACGGCGCTGGGTGGAACAGTCTACGACCCGTCTGTAGGCGAGAAGGCAACGTGGGCAAGCATTGCCGGATACGAGAAGACAAAAACGGAACTGATGGAGAGCGTTGTCCTCCCGCTGAAGAACCCTGACATTTTCCGCGGCGTGGCACAGCTCTCACGGGGCCCGGACGCAAACAACCTCCCCAAAGCGATTCTCTTTGAGGGTCCGCCGGGCGTGGGCAAGACAACCATGGCGCGCGTGATCGCCGCGGAGACAGGCGTGCCGCTCGTGTACGTGCCCATTGAAAATATCCTGAGCAAATACTATGGCGAGTCGGCGCAGAACATGGCAGCAATTTTTGACGCCGCAGCCGGCTTTGACCGCGTTGTTCTTTTTCTCGACGAAATCGACTCGCTCGCGGGCTCGCGCGAGGAAGGTCTCTTTGAAGCAACGCGCCGCGTCCTCTCTGTGCTCCTGCGAAAAATTGACGGCTTTGAATCCAAAGAGGGAGTGCTGACAATCGGCGCCACCAACCGCACACAGGATTTGGACCACGCACTCTTGTCGCGCTTTGATCAGGTCATCAGCTTCCCCATGCCGGATGAAAAAGAGCGTGCGGCGATCTTTGGAAACTACGCCCGCCATCTGACGCAGGTGGAATTAGGCCACTTGGGAAAAGCGGCGCACGGCATGTCCGGCCGCGGCATCCGTGATCTCTGCGAATATGCGGAACGACGCTGGGCGCGACAGCTGATTGCGCGCGCCGCTCCGCTCTCCGCCCCTCCGGCAGACCTGTACCGTGAACTGATCGGCAGAACAACGCCCCCCGCCGTCTGACCTCCCCGATCTGCCGAAGCGACGTGCCGGCGTGGCGGAAAATCCTGCCAACCAGGCAAAAACGGCCCTATTATTGTGCAAATAATGGTGCGACGCACATAAAATTTGATAGTGCGGCGCCAAATTAATTTGACGGGCTCTGCTGCAAAAAAATGCTTGTCTCAACGCCCGCCGCATGTAAGCTGTGGGGGCGTTT
>JACPZR010000535.1 GCA_016195395.1 Spirochaetia bacterium | reverse complement strand
CAGAGAAGCATTGGGATCGTACCTGGTGATGGGGCTCTTCTTTGGCGCCGTGATTGTTCTTGTGACATACTCCATATCCATCTATCTCGCGGTCCAGTTCCGCGCCATGCTCGACTACGCGCTTGCCACCGCGGCCACGGCCTTCTTCTTTCTGGTGCGCACAGGCATCTACTCACAGCTCATAGCACCCGATGACACATGGACAGCCGGCGGGAACGGCCGGCGCGTGGTAACGGGAGTCGTGATGTTCCTCGTGATCCGATTCTCGCGTTCGTTTCTTGAGACACGGGAACATCACAAGATCTTGGACGTTGGATTGAAGACTCTCCAGATTCTGTCGCTTGGACAGGCCGCTCTCGGCATCGTTCTCGCCGACCCGCTGCCGCAGACCGTCATGAGCGGGATTGCAAGCATCGCGCTCCTCTCCGTTGCGGGCTATCTCTTCTATAAGAAGGAAGCGGCCGGGGGATTGTTTCTTGCCGGATGGCTCATGCCCTTTTCGGTAGTGGTTCTTGAAGTGCAGGCAGATCTTGGATTTTCCGCGTTCCGACCGCGCGAAGAGCTGCTCCAGATCAGCGTGGCCGCCCAGTTTGTGCTCTTTGCCCTGACTCTCAACCACCGCTTCCGCTCGTTGACTTTGGAACGGGTGAAAACGGTCAATCGATTGGAAACAATCGAGAAGGATTTGAACATTGCCCGCCAGATCCAGGCGCGTTCCCTGCCCCCAAAAATCGCCCAGATTCCGGGTGTGGATGTGCGCGTTCATTATCAGCCGCTCCACGCTGTGGGGGGCGACTTTTACGATGTTGTGCAGCTGGGATCCAAGATCCTCGGGATCGTCGTGGCCGACGTTGTGGGACACGGTGTGTCGGCAGCCATGGACGCGTCCACAGTGCGCATCGCTTTTCGATCATCCGCGCCGGCAGGTGAAGATCCATCAGACGTGATGCGACTCATGAACAAGTTTCTCGTGCCGCATCTGAACGGGCGTTTTGCCACGGCCTGCTTTGCGCTGATTGACACGGATGAAATGGTGGTGCGAATGAGCGCCGCCGGACACCCGCCTGTCCTCCTCTTCCGACGCAGCCTGGGGGACGTGCGGATCCTTGAGACGCCGGCGCACATGCTGGGACTGGATCCCAATGCGCAGTTTGAAACGAGGGAAGAATCGATCCGCCCCGGGGACCGGCTGATCCTCTACACGGACGGAATCTACGACGGTCCCAAAGCGGTCCCACAGAACGTGGGAAGTTCCGTCCTTCTGCGCGCCTGCATGGAACTCATGCCCATGCAGTCCCCCGGCTTTGACCTGGCCCTCCTGAAGAGAATGCGGGAACTCCGGGGCGATCCGCAGGTGGACGACATTACGTTCATTAGCGTAGACATTGGCGAATCCGCGGGCCGCTCCCTCCCCGCCGCATCAGAGCACGGCGCGCAAACGAGTTGACGCGACGACCCTCAAGAGCGGTCTGCCTTGAGGCTGAAACCGATGGCACGAATTCAAGCGGTCAATAATGCATGGGATATTCCGGAAGCTTACCGGGACACTCCCTTTTCGCTCCTATTAGAGTACCATAACCTGGGCCGCCCCTTTGACACCTACTCCAAGGCGGACCTTCTGATCGGTATGTGCATGGATTCGCGCAAGCACCTGATCATCCCTGACAATTTTGCATTCATCATCCGGTCCGGAGGCGCAAACCTCCGCCCCGCCGAATTCAAGGTCTCCTATGCGATTGCTGTGGGAGGAGTCCGCCACATTGCTTTGATTTCACACAGCAACTGTGGTATGGTGGGGCTCGCTGCCCGCCGTGAGCAGTTCGTGGACGGCCTCGTGGACGCGGGCTGGAAGCGCGAACGGGCGGAAGAACACTTCATGGGATTTGCCCCGCTCTTTGAAATCGGAAACGAAATGGATTTCGTGGTTCATGAAGCGCACCGCCTCCGCCAACGTTATCCGCGCGTCAAAGTGGCGCCGTTCCACTACAAAGTAGAAGACAACCGCATCTATTTGATCAACGACGACGAATAGTCCGCACGTGCCGTTCGTGCGGCCCACGTCAGGCGCCACAAAAACCCGCGTCAACGTCAAAGAGAGCCTCGAAAAACAAAAAACGCCCGGAAATCCGGGCGTTTCGCGTTAGTCAGATTTCAAAGCGGTTAGCGCTTGAGACCTAAAATCTCCTGGATCATCTGATCACTGGTGGTGATCGTGCGTGAGTTGGCTTGGAACCCGCGCTGTGTGACGATCATGTCAGTGAACTGATCAGACAGGTCAACGTTCGACATCTCGAGGAGGCCGGCGTTGATCTTGCCGCGTCCGCCCACTCCCGCTTCCCCGATGTTCGGCTCGCCGGAGTTCATGGAGACGCTGAACTTGGTTTCGCCCTCTTTGGTAAGGCCGGCCGGGTTGGTAAACACTGCCATGGCGATGCGTGCCAGCGGTTCTTTTACGCCGTTGGTGTAAGTTCCCACAACGGTGCCCGAGTTATCAATGCTGAAGGACTCCATGTAACCCATGGGATAGCCGTCCTGTTCTTTGGCCCGCGTCGTGAAGCTTGAAGCGTACTGCGTAACGCCTTTCACAGCGCCCGCTTCCCCCATGTTGAGGTTGATCGTCTGCGGCGCGGGATTTCCTGCGATCCGGAACGACACTTGAACGTTCAATTTTCCTTTGTTGATGGTATCCACGCCGTCAGAAACGGAAAGGACGCGTCCATCAGCGGAAAAGCCCAGCTCAAACGTGTTCTTGCCGCCTACCGCTGTGTCCTGGCCGCCCGGGCCCACAACGTTGACGGTCAGGTTGGATGCATTATCCATCACAGCCCGCGCATTCCAGCGGTTGTCCCCTGTCTTATAGAACTCAAGACGGAGTTCCCGCTTGTTACCCTGGTCGTCGTAAACGTTGATCGTTGAAACATGGCCGCGGCGTTTTTCCGGAGGACCCTGCATGAATTCCGTGATCTGGTCGTCTGTGGCGTCCGCGGGAACGGCTTCCACGGCCTGGTTCAAGTTGGATTCGTAGACAACTTCCGTGGTAGCTTTGGCAGGCTTTTTGGAATACACGGGAATGCGGATGTCTTCCGGGGACGATGCGCTGTTGATGTAGCTGTTGCCTTTGGGATCCAAGCGGGAGTTCCATCCCTGAACGCGGAGGCCCGTTCCCGGATGCACGTAGAAACCGTCTTTGTCGATGTTGAAGAGGCCGGCGCGGGTGTAGAAGTTTTTGTTTCCGTCTTTTACGATGAAGAATCCTTCACCGGAGACAGCCACGTCCGTATTCTTGCCCGTGGTCTGGAGACTTCCCTGGGTCATGATTTTGTCGATCGACGAAATCATCATACCGAGGCCCACCTGCATGGGGTTGATCCCCCCGATGTTTTCACGGGGTTCAGCGGCGCCGCTCAATTCCTGTGAAAGCATGTCCATGAACGTAACGCGCTCAGACTTGAACCCGTGGGTGTTTACGTTGGTGACGTTATTCCCGATAACGTCCATCCTCGTCTGGTGATTTTTCAGGCCGGACACGCCGGCAAAAAGTGACCGCATCATAAGTTTATTTCCCTGCCCCTTTCTTCTATTTCTTTAGTTCTGTGTTGCTGCTGTTGATTTGAAGTATTTCTCTGCTGACTCTTCAGGCGTACTTGATCTTCGGCGGTTCCGAAAAAAACACGACCTCATCCCAGTGAAAATCCGCCGGGGTTTTCTTTTTCCCCTGATCCGGCTTTTCGGAAGGATTCCCGGGTTTCACGGCCGGCGTAGTGTCTGCTTTGACTGGTTCGCGTGCCGCGTCTTTGGCCGGCTCTACCATCTTGTCGGCGTCTGTCTTGGCCGGAGCATCCGGGCCCGCTGGATGGCGCTGCCCATTGGGGCCTTGAGCCCCGGGGTTCTGCTGAGGTTGCTGAACATTTCCTGTCCCGCCAAATTCCTTTTTGAAAAACGACGGCTCACCTACCAGTTCCACATCGGTGACGGCCATGGCGCCTTTGCCTACTTTCAACATGGACTTGCCCGCTTCGTCGTAGAAGAGAGCGCCCGCAATGCCTGCAAGCGGCTCGCCCGTGATGGCGTCTTTTCCGCTGACGAATTTGCCAACGAGCGACACGGACTGACGTTCGTTCAATTTTCCTACACCGCTTGAGATGTTCTGCATCTGCTCGAGCGATGAGAACTGCGCCATCTGCGCAATGAACTGTTCATCTTTCAAAGGCTCCGTGGGATCCTGGTGCGAAAGCTGCGTGATCAGCAGTTTCAAGAAGTCGTCTTTTCCCAGATCTTTGGCTTTGGAGCGGATCTCAATGCCTTCAAGGCCGCCCTTCTTGAGCGCTTCCTGTTTCTCCAGCTCTTCCTGGATCTTTACAGTCTTTTCACTCTGAACATAACGTGTACGGACGGATTCGTTTGTGATTTCCATGTTTATGCCTTAACGTTAACGGATGCGTATTCTTCTGTAAAAACAATGTGCGACGCGGCTTCCATGTCCTTTTCAAGGGCGCGGCTCCCCCAGGTGTTGCTCTGACCGGATTCCTGCTCTCCATGGCCGCGGTCGCCTCCCTGTGAGGCGTGACCTGAAGAATCCTGGAATGCGGACATGTTCGACGGCTGGTCCTGACCTTGTGCGGGCGACTGGAACGCTTCGCGCACGTGCACCACGATCGAATCCACCTGAATGCCCTGGGCGGCCAGTTCCTTGCGGAGGCCTTCGAGCTCCTGGTTGATGAGCTTCTG
>JACPZR010000534.1 GCA_016195395.1 Spirochaetia bacterium | reverse complement strand
GCCCGCGTAGCGCCCCAGCTGCGGCGTATGAAGGACCGGACCCCGTTGAGCAGCGGGAGCACTGTGCGGACTGTCTGGCAGCCGTACATGGAAAATTCCGCCCTTCGATACGGCGCTGGATTCTTGAACATGAACTTTGGCCCGTCGATCAAGTGCGATGACTTCTACGATGCCAGCCACATGGCCGGGAACTGCTTCCCCGAATTCACGGACTACCTCTTTGATAATGTAACAAAAATGGCGCGATCCAAGTGAAGACAAAGAACGTAATTTTTGCGAGCCTTGGGGTTCCGGCTCTCTTGTTCACAGCGGGGTTTGTGTTCTTCCGCACTCATCTGGAAGTGCCGCCGCTCCCGGGGAAGTTTACCATCGAAGAGTTTTCATTGTTTGCGGAAGACAGCGCCGTTCTCCCGGGGACGGTTTATAAGCCGGTTGGCGTGCCAAAATCTGTGGTTGTCGTACTTCCCGACCGGGGCCTCGACCGGAATTGGAATCCGCGGGGAGCGTTATTCAGGACAGGAGCCGTTGCGGCGCGGATCCTCGCCGGGAACGGCCGGGCGGCCTTCACCTACGACCAACGCGGGACCGGGGAAAGCGCCATTCCGGGAAGAAACTATGCGGACTTTGGAACGCAGACTGATGATCTCTTGGTTGTTGTGCGTCATGCGCAGAAACAGTATCCCGGGGTGCCTCTGGAAATTCTTGGGCACGGAGAAGGCTGCGTGGCGGCGGCGCTCGCGGCAAATACCGGAAAGTTCCCGGTGCGGCGGCTCCGTCTGTTTTCGTGCGCCTTCTGGGGCAGTATGCTTGAGAGTTGGGGTGAACGGCTTCTGGCAAACATGGACCGCTTGAACGTGAAGCTGGAACTCCGCTCCGCGGCGCGCGCGGAATGGCGTTTGATCCTTGCCTCGCACGATGCGTCTGCGTTCAGCGGTGAATGGCGCACGGAGGAAGGAAAAAGACTGGGCAAAGAACCGGACCTGATGTCTTTTCAACGCGCCGTGCGTTATCTGAACGAGCCGGAACAGACCGCTTGGATCAAGTCGGCCCGGACGCTGGTATTTACTTCAGAAATTGAAAAAGCCGCCGCGCGGATGCGCGTGGATCACTATATCCCGGAATTCGATGATCAGACTTCTCCCGGGGAATTGGACGCGGTAACAAAGTGGTCTGCGGGCAGGGCCCGGCCCGGTTACACGTTATCTGTCTTGAAGCATGCCGATTTCATCTTGAAAGAGCAGGACAGGCCGGCTCAGGGCACATTTGATCTCATGGTACGCCGCGCCGGCCCCTTGACGCCATTGGCGCCCGACGTTGTGCGCGTACTCGCTGAGTAAGCCCGTGGGTTATTCCCCAACTCATCATTGCGGTATCAATAGTCGGTCTTCATTGCCTGGACAATAAATCGTACGGCGCGTTTCTCAATCTCTCTGGCCCAACGCCCTCTTGCCAGATTGAAATTGTGTTCCATTCCCGGAATGGTTTCCAGGATGACTTTGCCCGGAGCAGTCACATCGGCTCTGGATACAAAGGCGCGCGACTGCTGCACCGGAACCAGAGAATCACCTTCGCCGTGCGCCAGGAACATGTGCGGGATGCCCGGGTGCAGGTTGGCCGTGGGCGAGATATCGATCAGGGCGCGCGTGAAATATTCACGCCGCAGCACAGCAGAGCGTTCCGAACTCACGCCTGAATCTCCGGGGTACGCAGGAAGATAGGCTTCTAGAATCTGTCTGATCTCCGGTGAGCCGGACGCATAGAGGGAGGACGGATCCAGCGGCGCATAGTAGGAGACCACCGCACGGACCTGCGGGTCCGGACGGCCGAAAGAGGATCTGGATAACGTTATCGCCGTCATCACGGCAATGTGTCCGCCGGAGGAAAAACCCACGATGGCAACGTTGCCGCGGGGAAATCCAAACCGACCCGCATTGTTGTTGAGGTACCTGACCGCATCGATGCAGTCCTGAATCATGTCTTTGCCGCGGTAGTCCGGCGGCAGGCGGTGTTCCATGGAGAATGCCCGGAGGTTTGCGTCTGACAACACTGCTTCCCAGTCGCCGTAGAGCGGCACATCAGACCCGCCCACGGCCCAGCCTCCGCCATGCACAAACAGCACGGCGCCGCGCGCTTTCCCTGAGTATGGATATATATTCAGCCGAAGGGGAACTGGATCTGTCTTGTAAGTCTCAATCGTGGTGCCTGCGGGGCGATAGAGAACACCCGGATGACTCCGACATGAGACAAGCGACAGACAGCCGGTCAGAAGCAGGATGGCCGTTCGTACGGCCAAAGTCATAGAATACCCATCATCATCTTGGCCTCTTCTGAAGCCATTTCTCTGGGATCCCATTTCGGCGTCCAAACGATCTCAACGTCAGCGTCCGTGATTCCTTCCACTTTTGTTGCAGCCGCGTGTACGGCCGACAGCAGGTAAGGGCCGGCCGGGCATCCCATTGAGGTCAGCGTCATCTTGACGTGCGCCTTCTTGTGCTCGTCCACCTGCACGTCGTACACGAGGCCAAGCTCTACGATACTCATGTAGATTTCAGGGTCTTCCACAGTTGCCACCTGGGTCCACACGGCCTCTTCCAATGAATCAGGCTGTGCCTGCGCTCGTTCCGACATGAACGCAACGTACTCGTACGGGCCTCCGGCGGCAACAAAAACTGATCCGGGCGTCGTCTGCCTTTTCAAAACCGCGGACGCCGGGCCGTCCGCTTAAGAGCGAGGCAACGACTTCTGTATTCGTGCCGTTTTGCCGACACCATAAAGAGAACGGTGCACTTTCGGGAAGAAAGAAACAAGGGCTTTGGCATCTGCCGGGTTCAGACGATGCGGGGCGTGAAAGGCGGATGCTTGCGGACGGCAGCGCTTGCGCTTTTGCCGCTTTTCCTCTGTCCCCCCGCCGCCTGGAGCGAGCCGTCACGCGAGGCGCGCGACGTGCTCAATCAGGCCGTCACGGAATTTCGACTGGGCCTGACCAACAAGGCTGCCTTCCATCTCAACGTTGCTCAGGGATTGGATCAAACGGGACTAGAGAACAACGCGGACTACCACCGCCTGCGCGGCTTCATGGCCATGTACCAGGGGGACCGCGAGGGAGCCGCTCAGTCTTTTACAAAAAGTCTCCGTCTGCGCGACGACGCGTTTCTTTCCTACATCTTGGGGGTGCGTGGGCTCTCGCTGAGTGTCAGCACGGTTGCGGGATTTGCCTTTGAACAGGCAGCGTTGAAGTCGGATACAAGTCCAGCCCCGCAGTCCACTGACCATGACAAGGGCTTTGGGTCCGATGGTACGCTTCTCAACATTCTCCCCATCCGCTGCTACACCGACGTCGCATCCAAGCCTGCTCCCGGAAAACCGGGGTTGG